>JBFGZP010000467.1:0-2184 GCA_041586695.1 Thauera sp. | reverse complement strand
GAGCGCGACAGCAACGTCATCGAGGTCTATGTCCGTCGTCTGCGCAGCCTGCTCGGCAGTGCGCGCATCGAAACGCGCCGCGGCCAGGGTTACGTGTTCCGGGCGGGCGAATGAAGACGGCGTTCGATCCACATTCCCTGCATAACCGCCTCTCGCTCGTGCTGTCGCTCGTGCTGCTCGGCGCCGGCACCCTGCTCGCCTTCGGCCTTCAGGACTTCCCCCGCCGGCTCGTCGAGGATTATGTGCTGTCGCGCCTGCAGCACGACGCCGACCTGCTCTATGTGCGCGTGCTCGATGCCGCCGACGCCGACGCGGCGGCACAAGCGGCAGCGGGTACGGTGTACCAGCTCCCGCTATCGGGTCACTACTTCACCATCCGCCAGGGCGAACGGCTGATCCGCTCGCGCTCGCTGTGGGACGAGGACCTCGAGGTTGCTGCGCCGGGCGAGCGCGCCCAGTTGGTCCGGCGCCACCCCGGCCCCGCCGGCCAGACCCTGCTCGTGTATGCGAAACACTTCCCGGCAGCCGGTGACGGCATCGTCGTCACGGTGGCCGAGGATCTGGTGCGTCTCGACGACGCGGTCGCCGCCTTCGGCCGGCGCATGCTGATCGGGCTCGTCGTCGCGCTCGTGGTGCTGGTCGTCGTTCAGCGAAGATTGCTGGTGCGCGGGCTCGCCCCGCTCGATGAGGCCGTCGACGCCTGTCGGCGCCTCGAACGCGGTGAAGCCGCCGCCCTCGAGATCCGTGCGCCGACGGAAGTTCAGCCGATGCTCGACGCGGTGAATCGGCTCGCGCGGCATCAGACCCAGCGGCTGGGCCGGGTCCGTCATGCGGCGGGCAATCTTTCGCACGCACTGAAGTCCCCCCTCGCCGTGCTTGCCCAGTGCGCCGACGATCTCGCGGCCTCCGGCGAGCCCTCACAGGCCGACACCATCCGCACCCAACTCGAAGGCATGCGCGCCACCATCGAACGCGAGCTGCGTCGCGCTCGCCTGGCCGGTCGGGGGCCGGGCGCGGGCTTCGACCCCGGCCCCGAACTCGGCACCCTCGTCACGGCGCTCAAGCGCCTGCATGCGGGGCGCGAGATCGCCTTCGAACTCGACCTGTCCGAGACCCGCCTGGGCTTCGACCGCGAGGACATGCTGGAACTCTTCGGCAACCTGCTCGACAACGCCTGCAAGTGGGCGCGCAGTCGCGTGCGGGTCGCGGTGAAGATCCAGCCCGGTGTCGGAAGCGGCGGCGAGCTCGTCGAACTGCGCGTCGACGACGACGGTCCCGGCGTCGCCCCGGGCCTGCTGGACCGTCTTGGCACCGCGGGTCTTCGCGGCGACGAGCAGCGCCCGGGGCACGGCCTCGGCCTGGCGATCGTCGGCGACATCGTCGCGCAGTACGGCGGCACCGTGAGCTACGCGCCTTCCGCCGCGCTCGGCGGCCTCAGCGCTGTCGTGCGGATTCCTTTGCAGGCGCCGCACAGCCCGGCGTGAAGCGCGCCATGAAGGCCCGATCGATGCGGTCCTTCCAGCGCCACACCCAGTCACCCCACCAGGCGAACGGCCCCCAGGCGCCGAGTGCGTGTCCGGTGCCGGTGCTGATCAGGTAGAGCGCCCGGCGCTGCGGGCGCCAGGGCCGCAGCGGCTTGCCCGCAATCAGGCGCGCCAGGTTGTCGGCCAGCGCCGGACCGGCGCGCACGGCGAACACGCCGGACTTGGGGCGGGCATCGGCGTAGGCCGCGCAATCACCGGCGGCAAAGACCTCGGGGTGCGACACCGACTGCAGGCAAGGCCCGACGCGAATGAAGCCCGCCGCATCGGTGGCCAGACCCGACTCCGCCAGCCAGGCCTGGGCCGCGGCACCGGTCACCAGCAAGACGTGACGGGCCGCAAGGGTCTGCCCCTGTTCGAGCGCGACGCCCCCGGCATCGACTGCGGCCACCCGGCGGCCGCCGAGCCAGCCGATCCCGCGCCGGCGCAGCAGACGCCCCACCCGCAGCCGCAGCAGCCAGGGCATGCCATCGAGCGGCTGCTTCGCGGCACCGACCACCGTCACACCGATTCCCTTGCCGTCGCGGCACCCCAGCGCCCGCAGCCGGGCGTCGAACGCGAACCCGAGCTCCACGCCGGCGGCGCCGCCACCGACGATGACGAGATCGCCCGCGCGCCCCGCCCGGGCGTCGGCGAGGATGCG
>JBFGZP010000466.1:0-2186 GCA_041586695.1 Thauera sp. | reverse complement strand
GCCTTGTTCAGGCGCGCGGCGAGCTCGCCCATGACCCAGTTGGCGCAAAGCTTGGCGAGCGGCGCGCCGGCGGCGGCGACGGTGGCCTCGAAGAAGTCGGCGATTTCCTTCGAGGCGGTTAGCGTGGTGGCGTCGTAGGCCGACAGGCCCCAGTCGCCGATGAAGCGCGCCTTCATCGCCTCGGGCAGTTCGGGCATCGCCGCCAGCACGCGCGCCTTCCACTCGGGCGAGATTACCAGCGGCAGCAGGTCGGGGTCGGGGAAGTAGCGGTAGTCGTGGGCGTCTTCCTTCGAGCGCATCATGCGCGTCTCGCCCGTGTCGGGGTCGAAAAGCACCGTGGCCTGCTGGATCCTGCCACCGTCCTCGAGCGTGTCGATCTGCCACTGGACCTCGAAGTCGATCGCCTGCTGCAGGAAACGGAAGGAGTTCAGGTTCTTGATCTCGCGCCGCGTGCCGAGCGCGGCGCCGGGGCGGCGCACCGAGACGTTGGCGTCGCAGCGGAACGAGCCTTCCTGCATGTTGCCGTCGCAGATGTCGATCCAGCGCACCAGGGCGTGCAAGCTGCGGGCATAGGCCACGGCCTCGGCCGACGAGCGCATGTCGGGCTCGGAGACGATCTCGAGCAGCGGCGTGCCGGCGCGGTTGAGGTCGATGCCGGTCATGCCGTGGAAGTCCTCGTGCAGGCTCTTGCCGGCGTCCTCCTCGAGGTGGGCGCGGGTCAGCCGCACGGCCTTTTCATAGGCCTTGTCGCCTTCGCCGACGCGAATGGTGACCGTGCCGCCCTGTACCACCGGCAGCTCGAACTGGCTGATCTGGTAGCCCTTCGGCAGGTCGGGGTAGAAGTAGTTCTTGCGCGCGAACACGCTCCGCGGCGCGACCTCGGCGCCGATCGCCAGGCCGAAGCGGATCGCCCGCTCAACCGCGCCGCGGTTCAGGACGGGCAGCACGCCGGGCAGGGCGATATCCACCGCGCTCGCCTGGGCGTTGGGCGTGGCGCCGAAGGCGGTGCTGGCGGCGGAGAAAATCTTCGATGCGGTGTTGAGCTGGGCGTGAACTTCCAGCCCGATCACGACTTCCCAATCCGTTCTGCTCATGTTCGTTTCCGTTGTAGCTTGCGATGAGTGCGTCGAGCCGGCGCAGGGCTCAGTGGCACTCGCCGGTCGGCCGATCGACGATGATCGGCCATACATAGTCGAAAGTGCCACGGGTGCAGCGGCTGGCGCAGTGGGTAAAGGCCACCGTGACCTGCTCGCCCTGCTCCCAGATGCTCACCGTGCAGCCGTCGCGGGCCTGCAACTCGACGTGGGGCATGCGCTTCACCTGGGCGAAGGGGCCGTCGAACCGGCATTGACCGCGGCGCGGGATGTCCACCGAGGCGCCGAAGGCGTTCACCTCGGCGAGACTGATGTCGAGCATGGCGGTGGCGCTGTAGCCGACCTCGTCCTTGAAGCGGCACTCGGCCTGGATGTCGAGGGGGCGGATCGGCATCGGCTTGAGGCGGCCGCCCATCTCGCTCGGCGTCGCGGTCGGGGCGGCCGGAGCGGCGGCGCCCGGGCCCGGCGCCGGCGCCGGCGGGGTGGCACAGGCGGCGACCAGCAGCGTCGCGGCGAGCGCCGCCAGCCGACGAAGGCGGGCGGCAGCGGCGGGCGGCAGAGTCGTCATCGGCGCGCTCTTCAGGCGACGCTGCCGGGCCGGCGTTGATGCCAGTCGGTGCTTTGCTGGAAGCGGTGCGCGGCGTCGAGCAGGCGGCCTTCGGTGAAGTAGTCGCCCACCAGTTGCAGGCCAACCGGCAGGCCGCCGGCGCCGACACCGCAGGGGTGGGACAGGCCCGGCAGGCCGGCGAGGTTCACGCCGATGGTGTAGATGTCCGACAGGTACATCTGCACCGGGTCGTCCGCCATCGCCCCGATCGCCCACGCGGTGGTCGGCGTGGTCGGCCCGGCGAGGATGTCGCACTGCGCCAGCGCGGCGCGGAAGTCGTCGGCGATCAGCCGCCGCAGGCGCTGCGCCTGCAGGTAGTAGGCATCGTAGTAGCCGTGCGACAGCACGTAGGTACCGACGAGGATCCGGCGCTTGACCTCGTCGCCGAAGCCCTCGGCGCGGCTGCGGCTGTACATGTCGTTGAGGTCGCCGTATTCCGCCGCGCGATGACCGTAGCGCACGCCGTCGAAGCGGCTGAGGTTGCT
>JBFGZP010000465.1:0-2205 GCA_041586695.1 Thauera sp. | reverse complement strand
GCACAGCCGCGCGCTTGGCGAAGCTCTTGCGGATACGTTTCTTTTCAGTGTAGGAATACGCCATGAATGCTCCGGCTAGAGGGCTAACATCGGAAAGACAGAACACAACGCCCGGCTGGCGGTGCCGCTCTGTTCTGGCTTCGACAGAGGGTTAGAAAGCACGAAAGGGCCGGCACCCGAAGGGTGCCAGCCCCGCATGAAAATCGCGTATTACTTGATCTCGACCTTCGCGCCTGCGTCTTCCAGTTGCTTCTTCAGCGCGTCGGCGTCGGCCTTGGCGATGCCTTCCTTGACGGCCTTCGGCGCGCCGTCGACGACGTCCTTGGCTTCCTTCAGGCCCAGGCCGGTCGCGGCACGCACGACCTTGATGACCTCGACCTTCTTCTCGCCGCACGCGAGCAGGATGACGTCGAACTCGGTCTTCTCTTCCACGGCGGCAGCCGCGGCACCGGCGCCCGGAGCAGCCACCGCCATCGAGGCAGCGGACACGCCGAACTTTTCTTCGAACGCCTTCACCAGGTCGTTCAGGTCCATCACGGTCATCGAGCCAACGGCTTCGAGGATGTCTTCTTTGCTGATTGCCATATCAAATAACTCCTAAATCGAACTTTTCAGAACACTCAAGTGGTCGGTGGTCAGGCTGCAGCCTCTTCCTCGCGCTTCTTCGCGAGGGCGGCCAGCGTGCAAGCGAAGCCGGTAACCGGCGCCTGCATCACACCCAGCAGCGTGGCGAGCAACTCTTCGCGGCTCGGGATCGAGGCCAGCGCCTTCACGGCATCCTTGTCGAGCGTCTTGCCCGCATAGGAACCCGCCTTGAGCACCAGCTTGTCGTTACCCTTGGCAAAGTCGTTGAGCACCTTCGCTGCGGCAACCGGATCTTCAGATACGCCATAGATGAGCGGACCGACCAGATGGTCGGACAACCCGGCAAACTGCGTATCGGCGATCGCACGGCGCACCAGGGTGTTCTTCAGCACACGCAGGAACACGCCAGACTCGCGGGCTTTTGCACGCAGCATGGTGAGATCGCCCACCGCGATGCCGCGATACTCGGCCACCGCGATCGTCTGGGCGTTGGCCACTTGTGCCGACACCTCAGCAACTACGGCTTTCTTGTCATCGAGATTCAGACTCATGGGCCTTTCCTCCTTTCAAGTCCACACGCGAACCGCAAACTGCGATTCGCACCCACGGCGACCTGGATCAGGAGCCCGGCTGACGGATCAGCCATAATCCTGTTCTGGGCACACCGTCTGCGCAGGCCATCCGGGGATGCTTAAGCGGCTGCCGAAGCGGCCACACCTGCGGTCTTTGACGATCCGCCCGGAGTCGAAACCCCGGGACGGCCCAAAGTTCTTCATGTGCCGGTCAGCAACGTGACCGGCGACTGCAATCAGGCGGCGTTGAGGCTGCCCGGCTCGATGCGTACGCCGGCACCCATGGTGCTCGAGACGGCGATACGACGCAGATAGATACCCTTTGCCGCAGCCGGCTTGGCCTTCACCAGCGCCTCGATGAGCGCCGACAGGTTTTGCTGCAGCGCGTCCGCAGCGAAGGAGGCGCGACCGATGGTGGCATGCACCAGGCCGCCCTTGTCGGTGCGGTACTGCACCTGACCCGCCTTCGCGTTCTTGACCGCGGTAGCGACATCCATCGTCACCGTGCCGACCTTCGGGTTCGGCATCAGGCCGCGCGGGCCGAGAATCTGGCCCAACTGGCCGACCACGCGCATGGCGTCGGGCGTCGCGATGCAGACGTCGAAGTCGAGATTGCCGCCCTTGATCTGCTCGGCGAGGTCCTCGAAACCGACGACCTCGGCACCCGCGGCGCGGGCAGCTTCGGCCTTGTCGCCCTGGGCGAACACGGCGACGCGCACGCTCTTGCCGGTACCGGCCGGCAGCACGACCGAGCCGCGAACGACCTGGTCCGACTTGCGCGCATCGACGCCGAGATTCACGGCGATATCGATGGACTCGTCGAACTTGGCGGTCGCGCACTCCTTGACCAGCGCCAGGGCTTCAGCCACCGGGTAGGTACGGTTACGGTCGACCTTGGCGCGCAGCGCCTGAACACGCTTCGATAGTTTCGCCATGATTACAGCCCCTCCACGGTGATGCCCATGCTGCGCGCGGAACCGGCGATCGTGCGCACGGCGGCTTCCATGTCGGCAGCGGTCAGATCGCTCATCTTGGTCTTGGCGATTTC
>JBFGZP010000464.1:0-2209 GCA_041586695.1 Thauera sp. | reverse complement strand
TTGGTCAGGTTGCCGAGCGGCATGTAGCCGCTGGCCACGGTCTCGGCGACCTTGGCCGCGTGCTGGCCGATCTGCTCGGGTGTCTCCAGCATCACGCCCTTGGGCGCCTGGGCGAAGCCTTCCTGGGTCGGCTGGGCCGCATGACAGCTCACGCAGCGTCGCGACATCACATTGCTGACCTGCTTGAAGGCGATCCCGGCGCCGGTGGCATCGACCGGCTTCGGCGCCATCAGAACGGCCAGCGCAGCGAGCAGGGCCGTGCCCGAAGCCGGCAGCCACCACTTGACCTGGCCGCGGTGGCGCAGCACGAAGAACTGACGGATCAGCACGCCGGCGAGCATGATCACGGTCAGGATCAGCCAGCCGTTCTTGCTCGCATAGGTCATCGGGTAGTGGTTGCTGATCATGATGAACAGCACCGGCAGCGTGAAGTAGGTGTTGTGCACCGAGCGCTGCTTGCCGATGATGCCGGGGCGCGAGTCCACCTCTTCGCCGGCGTGAATCTGCGCGACCATGCGGCGCTGGCCGGGCATGATGTGGAAGAAGACGTTGGCCACCATCATCGTGCCCATCATCGCGCCGACGTGGATGTAGGCGCCGCGGGCCGAGAACACCTGGTGCAGCAGCCAGTTGCAGGCGACGACGAAGATGAAGACGAACACCGCCAGCAAGCCGTCGCGACCGAGCATGTTGCGACACAGGACGTCGTACACAATCCAGCCGCCGACCAGGAAGGCGATCGAGATGCCGACCGCGGCGGGCGGGGTGAGCGCCATCACCTGGCGGTCGATCAGGTAGCTCGAGGCACCGATCCAGTAGATCACCGCCAGCAGGCCCATGCCCGACAGCCAGGTGGTATAGGCCTCCCACTTGGACCAGTGCAGGTCCTTGGTGAGTGGCTCGCCCTTGGGGCCGGTGAGGAACTTCTGGCTGTTGTAGAAGCCGCCGCCATGTACCGCCCAGAGTTCTCCGAACACGCCACGCCTGGCGTCCTCCGGCTTCTTCGGCGGCTTGAGCGAGTTGTCGAGCATGACGAAGTAGAACGACGCGCCGATCCAGGCGATGCCGGTGATGAGGTGCAGCCAGCGCAGCAGCAGATTGGCCCAGTCGATCAGGTAGCTTTCCATATTGTTCGCTCTCGTTATCCGGATGGCTCGATATCAGCTGCCGCGATAGGTGGAGTAACTCCACGGCGAGACCAGCAGCGGAACGTGGAAATGCTGCCCGGCGTCGGCGATGCCGAAGCGCAGCACGACCTCGTCGACGAACAACGGTTCGGGCAGCTTCTGCCCCTGGGCGCGGAAATAGTCGCCGGCGGCGAACACGATCTCGTAGCGACCGGTCTCGAGGGCGGCACCCTCGAGCAGCGGCTTGTCGCAGCGGCCGTCGTCGTTGGTGACGGTGCGCGCGACCTCGCGGCGCTCGCCGTCGAGCCTGAACACGGTTACGCCGATGCCGACGCCAGGCTTGCCGGTTGCGGTGTCCAGTACGTGCGTGGTGAGTCGTCCCATGCTGATGTCTCCTCGCTCTTGCTCTGTGGGTTCCTGGGGTCGAGCTCAGTCTACGTCGCGCCGCCCTGAAGACAATCCTTATGGATTTATAAGTGACATATGCTGTCGCGCATTTTGGTGACGGGCATCCGGGAGCCCCGGACCACGCGGCAGGAGTTCCACATCGGCGCGCCCGACTACCTGGCGCCGGCCTTTTTCGCCAACGTGGTCGAGCGCTTTCGCGGCGAGGCGCCGCAGGCGAAGCTGACGCTGCATTCGCTCGGTCCGACTTTCGACTTCGAGCGCTCGCTCGCCGAGGGCGATTTCGATGTGGTGATCGGCAACTGGCCCGAGCCGCCGCCGCGCATGCATCTGTCGATGCTGATCGAAGACGAGATCGTCTGCCTGGTGTCGGCGCGCAATCCGCTGGCGCGGAAGGGATTCAGCACCGACGATTACCTGCGCGCGGTGCATGTGGTTCCTGTGCCTTATTCGCTCAACCAACGCGGCGTCGTCGACACCGTGCTGGCCTCGATGCGGGTGAGTCGGACGGTGCGGGTGGCGGTGCAGTCCTTCAGCGTGGCGCCATTTCTGCTGCCGGATACCGACCTCGTGTTCACGACGACGCGGCATTTCGCCCGCTTCTACGCCGACCTCCTGCCGCTGGCGATCATTGAGTCACCGATCATCTTTCCGCCGATGCGCTTCTACCAGTTGTG
>JBFGZP010000463.1:0-2231 GCA_041586695.1 Thauera sp. | reverse complement strand
GGGAGCGACGGTGGCGAACAGGGTGCCCAGCGCGAGGGCGGCCACGAGGCTGCGGCGGGTGGTGAAGCGGGTCATTGCATGTCTCCTGCGGTGTGGTGGGGCGGGGTTGAAACGGTTGGATTTCGTTCGGGGTCAGCGTGCGAGGGCGACCGCCAGGCGGCGCTCCATTCGCGCCGCCCACAGCGACAGCGGCCAGCACATGACGAAGTAGATGGCGGCGACGACACTGAACACGATCAGGGGCTGGAAGGTCGCGTTGTTGACGATCTGGCCGGCACGGGTGATCTCGGTGAAGCCGATGATCGCCGCCAGCGACGTGCCCTTGATGATCTGCACCATGAAGCCCACGGTGGGCGGCACGGCGATCTTCCACGCCTGCGGCAGGACGACGTCACGCATGCGCGAGACGTAGGACAGGCCCAGTGCCTCGGCCGCCTCCCACTGCCCGCGCGGGACGGCCTGGATGCAGCCGCGCCAGATCTCGCCGAGGAAGGCGCTGGTGTTGAGAATGAGCGCGGCACCGGCGGCGACCCAGGGGTTGATGTCCAGCCCCAGCACCGGCGCGCCGAAGAAGATCAGGAACAGCTGCAGCAGCAGCGGCGTGCCCTGGAAGACCTGCACGAAGGCCGTCGCGACGCCGCGCAGCCAGGCCGTCGGCGACACCCTGCCCAGGGCGACCGCGAGGCCGCCGACGGCGCCGCCGGCGAAGGCGATGGCCGACAGGCCCAGCGTCCACTTGGCCGCTTCGAGGATGAACAGAAACTCGGCAAAACCGAAGGTACGCATGGCGGGGACTCCTTTACTTGCGGTCGGGGTAGTTGAGCGTGGCCTGGAACAACAGCCGGAAGGCGGCCGAGAAGCTCAGGGACAGCGCAAGGTAGATGCCGGCGACGACGATGTAGATCTCGAAGCTGCGGAAGGTCTGTGACTGCAGGTTGGCCGCCACCGAGGTCAGGTCGTCGGCCGAGATCACCGACACCACGGCCGAGCTGAGCATCAGCAGGATGAACTGGCTCGTCAGCGCCGGGTAGATGGCGCGCAGGGCCGGCTTCAGCACGACGAAGCGGAAGATCTCCCAGCGCTTGAGGTTGAGCGCCAGTCCGGCCTCGATCTGGCCCTTCGGGATCGACTCGATGCCGGCGCGGATGATCTCGGTGGCGTAGGCGCCGAGGTTCACCACCATGGCGGTAAGCGCCGCAGTGTGCGGGCTCCAGCGCAGCCCCAGGGCCGGCAGGGCGAAGAAGAAGAAGAACAGCTGGACGAGGAAGGGGGTGTTGCGGATGACCTCGATGTAGGCGTTGATCGCCGAGCGCAGCAGCTTCGGCCCCGAGGTCTTGCCCCAGGCGCACAGGATCGCCACCACCAGGCCGATGAGCATGGCCGAGGCCGAGAGCTGGATCGTGATCCAGGTGCCCTTCAGCAGCAGGGGCCAGGCGGCGAAGACATCGCCGAATTGAAAGTCGTAGTTCACTGCGTTCATCCCTCCGTGATCGGCGCGGCGGCATCGCCTGCGCTTTCTGAAACCGGTTTCAGACCATGGCGCAGATGGTAGCGCCACGTCGAAAGGAGCGCAAGAAATTTTTATCGGGGCATTAAGGCGACTGAAGCGAGGATCCGCGCGCCAGCAGCCGGCCGGGGAGCAGCAGCTCACGCGGCGCCGCCGTCGCGCCGCCGATGCGCTCGAACAGGCAGCGCGCGGCAGCGCGGCCGAGGGCGTCGGTCGGCTGTTCGATGGTGCTCAGGCCCGGGCCGACCAGGGCCGTCCATTCGGTCTCGTCGAAGCCGACGAAGCCGAGTTCGCGGCCGAACTGCCAGCCCAGTGCGGCGACGGCCTTCGCCACCCGCAAGGTGATCACGGCATTGCCGCCGATCACCGCGGCGGGGCCGTCACGGCTGGCGGCGCGCAGTTGCCGCAACGCCGCCTCCAGCGTCGCCGGGTCGTCGCCGGCGTGCTCGAACAGTGCTGCGCTCAGCCCGAGCTCGGCGGCGATCGATTGCAGGGCCGCCCAGCGCTCGACGCGCGAGCTGACGTCGTCGAGCGGCTCGCTCACGAGCAGCAGCTCACGATAGCCCGCGTCGCTCAGGTGCTCGGCGATCAGTCGCGTCGCCGCGACGTTGTCGACCGAGACGAAGTCGGCCGGCACCGCGTCGTTGCGCCGGTCGACCAGGACCATCGGTCGGGCGTGGCGGGCAGCCTCGGCCATTGCCGCGGCATCGTCGCCGACGCGGTT
>JBFGZP010000462.1:0-2244 GCA_041586695.1 Thauera sp. | reverse complement strand
GCGGCCCACACCGCGGGCGCGGCGAACAAATGCCAGGACCAGCCGGAATTGGCCATCACGTGCACCAGGTCGGCCCGCCCGGCGCCGCGCCAGAGCCTGGCGAGATAGGGCAGCAGCCGGAAGGCCGCGCGCAGACCCTTGATGCGGCCGGCCCAGGCCGGGCGGTACGGGGCATTGACCTGCACGACCTCGACCTCGACACCCTCCGAGCGCAGCAGCTCGGCGAGCTGGCGCGTCTGGTTGGCCATGCCGCCCGCCGGAGGCGGGAGCGGGCCGACGAGGAGGAGACGGAGGTCGGGAAAGCTCATCGGGTTGCTGGAATGGGTTTCGAGGGTGTTGCAGGGCCGGCTTCAGCCGGCCTTGGGCGGTGGTGCTCGTTCATGCGCAGTTGACGGGTTGAAACCCGCCCTGCGGGTCGAGCTGTTCGCGAGACGTTCATAGGGCTCGCGGTAGGCGGCGACGCTGTTGGGCCAGTTGCGCACCGATTCGACGAAGTGGCGGCCGGCGCTGCGGTAGTCGCCCCATCTATCACGCTGTTCGAGCATTTCATCCACGGCTGCTCCGAGCGCCTCGGCGCTGCCGGCGCGAAACAGGCGGCCGGTTTCACCGTCGCGTACCAGCTCCTTGTGTCCGCCGACGTCGGAGGCCACGAACACCCTGCCCTGCGCCATCGCCTCCAGCGGCTTCAGGGGCGTGACCAGTTCGGTGAGCCGCATCGAGTGCCGCGGGTAGGCGAGCAGGTCGATGAGGTCGTAGTAGCGGCTGACTTCCGAATGAGGCACCCGCCCGGTGAAAACGACCTTGTCCGCCACGCCCAGTCGCTGCGCCTGCGCTTTCAAATTCGCATCCTGCGGCCCGCCGCCGACGAGGAGCAGGCGCAGGTCCGGCCGTTTGCCCAGCAAGGCGGGGAAGGCGTCGAGCAGCAGGTCGAGGCCTTCATAGGCGTAGAAGGAGCCGACGAAGCCCACGACCGTCCTGCCCGCGAGGCCGAGCTTTGCCTGCAACGCCGCGTCGGGCGCGCCCGAGAGCTGGAAGGATTCGATGTCCACCGCATTGGGGATGACTGTAAGCCGCGACTCGGGGATGCCTCGCGCAACAATGTCACGCCGCAAGCCCTCGCAGATGGTGAAGGCGTGATCGACGCGCTTGAGCGCCCAGGTCTCGAGCGCGCGCGTGACGCGGTAGCGCACGCTGCCTTCGGACGTGGTGCCGTGGTCGACCGCGGCATCTTCCCAGAAGGCGCGGATCTCGTATACGACGGGGATACCCAGGCGCTTGCCGACGCGCACCGCGGGGATGGCGTTGAGCACCGGGGAGTGAGCGTGCAGGATGTCGGGCTCGAGTTCGCGCGCGAGCTGCTCGAGACGCGCTTCCACGGCTCGGATCTGGCGCAGCTCATTGAGGCCGGTGCGCCCGGGCGCAGGCACCGGACTGCGGTAGAAGCGCAGGCCGTCGACGTCTTCGACCTCGGCTTCGGTCGGGCCCTGCTTCGGCGACGTCAGGTGAAAGGTCTCCCAGCCCAGCGCGCGCTGCTCGCGCAGGATGGCGGCGGTGCGGAAGGTGTAGCCGCTGTGCAACGGGATGGAGTGGTCGAGGATGTGGAGTATGCGCATGTTTCCGCTCACGCGGTTTCCGCGACCAGGGCTGCCGGCCCCACTGTTGCCGAGTTGTTGCGAAGGAAGGCCTCGAACATCATGACGGTCCATAAGGGTGAGCTGTAGTCGCGCGCGCCGGACTGGTGGGCATCGACCAGGTGGCGCAGATAGTCCTGGTTGAAGATACCCGTTGCGGCCAGGGTCTCGCCGAGCACGGCGTCACGCACGCGCTGCTTGAGCGGGCCGCGGAACCAGCGTGCGAGCGGCACCGAGAAGCCCATCTTCGGCCGATAGAGCACGTCGTTCGGGAGCATCGGCTCCATCGCCTTCTTGAACAGGTACTTGCCCTGCTGCCCCTTGATCTTGAGGCCTGAGGGCAGCGTGGCGAGCCATTCGACCAGCTTGTGATCCATCAGCGGTTCGCGCACTTCGAGCGAGTGCGCCATGCTGGCGCGGTCGACCTTGGTGTTGATGTCGCCCACCAGGTAGGTCTTGAGATCGAGGTACTGGATCAGCGCGAGCGGGTCGTCGGTGTTCGCCGCCGCGCCGTGGCGGCGGAAGACCTCGATCGCGTTGTAGCCGGCGAGTGCGGTGGCGAAGCGCGGCGAGAACAGGCGCCGGCGCATGTCGTCGCGCAGGATGGAGACCG
>JBFGZP010000461.1:0-2249 GCA_041586695.1 Thauera sp. | reverse complement strand
TTGACGTCGCGCCAGGATGGCAGGTTGGTGGGCGGCCCCATGGACACGCCGGCGCCGACGAAAATCACCAGCCGGCCATGCTTCGCCGCCGCCTGCAGGTTCGCGATTCCGTCCATGGCTGTCCTCCGCCGTCGGTCGCTGGTGAAGGCGCCGGCCCCTTGTAGCCGACGCGGCACTTGCGCACGGTGACGCATCGGCTACGTTGAAATGATGCGACCGGCACGATGCCGCTTGCCCGGGGCATTCGGTCCCGGCCGCCACCCGTTGCGCTGCTTGAAGTCTAGGCGACGGGTGGCGGAATTCCCGACGATGCCGTTTCCCGTCGGTCCTGCAGGCCGGCCGAAGCGCCAATTTCCACCGAGCACCCCATGACGATCACGCGCCGCATCTATGTCAGCCTGCCCGCCGACCCCTGGCTGCCGGAGAACCTGAACCAGCTGAAGTGGGGCATCGTCGAGGAGATCGAGAAGCTCGGCTACACGCCGGAGATCTTCACCAATCCGCGGGGCAAGCCCGGCCTGGCCTCGGCGAAGGCGTGGAACCCTCGCGACGCCGACGACATCGCCCGGCGCTGCATAGGGGCGGCCGTGCTGGGCATGCCGCGCTGGCGCTTCCAGGACGGCGACAACAAGCCGGTGCTGCTGCCGACCGAGTTCAACCACTACGAGGGCGCGATGGCGCGCACCCTCGGGCTGCCGACGCTGGTGCTGGTGCAGCGCCATGTGCTGCGGCGGGTGGTGTTCGACATGAGCTTCGGCGGCTACGTCGGCGAGTTCCAGCCCGATTCGGGCGTCGATTGGCTGCATACCGACGAATTCCGCGTGCCCTTCAACTACTGGAAGGCGCTGCTCGACGAGCGCCGCGACGTCTTCCTCGGCTACTGCAGCAGCTCGGCCGGGCCCGCCGCGGAGATCAAGCGCTACCTGCAGAGCCTGGGCGCGCGCGTGCTCGACTGGCAGACCGACTTCATCCCCGGGCGTACGATCATCGACCAGATCGAGCAGGCCGCGACGCGCTCGATCGGCGGCATCTTCCTGTTCACCCGCGACGACGATCTCGCCGAGCAGGGCCGCGCGGACAACTCCGTGCCGCGCGACAACGTGGTCTTCGAGGCCGGTTACTTCATCGGTCTGAAGGGCAAGCGCAACGTGCTGATCGTGCGCGAGGCCGGCTCGAAGATGCCGGCCGACCTCGGCGGCGACATCTACGCAGCGCTGGCGGACAAGGACGACATCGTGCCGATCGAGCGAACGCTGGCGGCGTTCCTGAGTGCGATGTGAACCGCGTTACTGTGGCTCGCCGCCGAGCACGTCCCAGAACTCCGATTTGACGTTGCGGTGCGGAAACGGACCCGCGGGCACCGGAACCCCGAGGAAGCTGCAGAGCGGTTCCCACCCTTCGGCGACGTCGAACACCAACAGCCGTTCCGGCGCAATGGCCTCGCGAACCTGCTCGGTGCGAAGGCGGTAGGCCGCCAGGGCCGCCTCGCGGTCAGCGAAAGCACCGCCGAAAGTCTGCCGCCCGACAAACTCCATCGCCGCGTCGAGCATGTCGCGGACGTGCGGCGGCAGCGCCATCCCCTCGTAGCAGCCCAACAGCTTGCCGATCGTCGCCGAAAAGCTGCCCCACCACGACTCCTCGGGCCTGACGCTATGCACGACCTTGGCCTGCGGAAAGGCGGCGGCGAGCTCGCGCCAGGCATGCGACCCCGGCCAATCCACCTGGGCACCATAGCCTTCGAATACCGCATGCCAATCGACCGGCCTGCCGGCCGCCACGGCTTGCCAATACCGTACCTGCTCCGGATGCTGCAAGACTTCTTCCATGTGATGGCAGGGCGCGAAGCCGAGCTGTTCCAGTGCGTCCTTCAACGACCGTGTGCCAGTGCGGCCGAAGCCGGAGCCGATTACGGAAAGTGCCATGGTGCTTTCCCCCCGAGGTCACGATGAGTCCGTGATGAAAGTCGAGTGCCATGCAAGCCTAGGTCGCTTCTTCTGTCGCTACAAGGTAATCGCGCGGCCACCTCGTGTGCCGGCGCCGGGTCGCCTCCCACAGCGAGGTGCAAGGAGTGCTCGGCAGGTCATCGGCTCCGGCGCGGCCGATCCAACGCTTCCGCTCCGGATGAATGCACGGCGCAGGGTGGGCCCCGCTTCACGCGCGCAGCGAGGGGGTATTGAAAGACCGGGCTCGGATGACGGATTCACCACGCTCGTTCGCGAAAGCCTCGTGCCGCGCAGGTGCGCATGACA
>JBFGZP010000460.1:0-2252 GCA_041586695.1 Thauera sp. | reverse complement strand
GCCGCGATCTTCATCACCAGCAGGATGCCGCCGCCGATCAGGATGGCCAGCGTGCTGGTTTCGCCGATCGAGCCGTGGATCGTGCCGAGGAAGGCGCTCGTCCACGTGATGCCACCGGCAACCATCTGCTCCACACCGCCCACCGCGGCGAGCGCGAGCGAGGTCGCGCCGGTGTAGCCATCGACCGCCGTCCAAACCGCATCGCCCGAAAGCTGCGCCGGGTAGGCGAAGTAGAGGAAGGCACGCCCGGTCAGGGCCGGATTGAGGAAGTTCTTGCCGGTGCCACCGAAGACCTCCTTGCCGATCACGACGCCGAAGCTGATGCCCAGGGCGACCTGCCACAACGGGATGTCCGGCGGGCAGACGAGGGCGTACAACACCGAGGTGACGAAAAAGCCCTCATTCACCTCGTGGCGGCGGATGGAGGCGAACAACACCTCCCAGAAACCACCGGCAATGAAGGTGACGAGATAGATCGGCAGGAAGTAGGCCGCACCGTGGATGAAGTTGTCCCACAGGCTGCCCGGGTCGAAGCCGGCGAAGGACTGGATCAGCCCGATGCGCCAGCCTTCCTGGGCCGCCATCAGCTCGGGGCTGCCGGCAAGGATGGCGTTGGCCTGGTAGCCGACGTTCCACATGCCGAAGAACATGGCGGGGAAGGTGCACAGCCACACCGTGATCATCATGCGCTTGAGGTCGATACCGTCGCGTACGTGGGCCGTGGTGCGGGTGACACTGGCGGGGCGATAGAAGAAGGTATCGAGCGCCTCGTAGAGCGAATACCACTTCTCGTGCTTGCCGCCTTTTTCGAAGTGGTGCTCGACGCTGTCGAGATAAGAACGCAGACCCATGCTCAACCCTCCTTCTCGATGCGTGCCAGGTTATCCCTCAGGATGGGACCGTATTCGTACTTGCCGGCACACACGTAGGTGCAAAGTGCCAGGTCCTCCTCGTCCAGTTCCAGCGCTCCGAGCTTCTGGGCCATCTCCGTGTCGCCGACGATGAGGTAGCGCAGCAGCTGGGTGGGCAGGATGTCGAGCGGCATCACCGCCTCGTAGTTGCCGCTGGGCACCATCGCACGCGGACTGCCGTTGGTGGTGGTGGTGAGATCGAACTTCTTGTCCCCCATCAGCTTGGACACGAAGATGTTCATGACCGAGTGCTTGTTCACGCCCGCGCGCAGGTAATGCATGAACTCGCGGTCGTTGCCCTCGCGCAGGCAGGACGCCTGCAGATGGTACCGACCGAGAAAGGCGCAGGCGCCGCGCGCGCTGCGCCCGCCGAACACCGAACCCGAGATGACGCGGTTGCGTCCCGGCACGAGTTCGCCCGCGGCGAGTTCTTCCAGGTTCGCGCCGAGGCGCGTGCGCACGAGGCGCGGCTTGTCGACCACGGGCCCGGCGAGCGCGACGATGCGCTCGACCCACAGGCGCCCGGTCGCGAAAAGTCTGCCGACGGCGATCACGTCCTGATAATTGAGATACCAAACCTGCTTGTGCGCATCGACCGGATCGAGCATGTGGATGTGCGTTCCCGGCAGCCCCGCCGGATGCGGACCGGCGAAGGCCTCGAAGCTGACGCCCGCGAGCCCGGTCCCGGGCAGCTTCGCGCCCTCGCCATGGCAGACGACCACGCGGGCAAGTCGCCCGAGCACCTTCAGGCCACGGACGAAGTCGTCGCCATACTCGGCGATGATTACCGCAGGGTCGGCCGCCAGCGGGTGGGTGTCGATCGCGGTGACGAAAATCGAGCTGGGGGTCGCGGCGGGTGCCGGTACCTTGCTGAAAGGGCGGGAGCGCAGCGCGGTCCACAAGCCGGACTGCACAAGCTTGTCGCGCACCTGGTCGGCCGCCAGCCCCTCGAGCTCGGCGTCGGCATGCTTGCCGAAGTCGATCGCGCTGTCGGCTGCTTCCTCGTCCTCGATGTCGATCACCACCGACTGCAGCACGCGCTGCTCGCCCCGATGAACCGCGCTGACCACGCCTGCTCCCGGAGCCGTGAACACCACGCCCTCGGTCTTCTTGTCTGCAAACAGCACCTGCCCGAGCTTGACCCGGTCACCCACCTGCACCGCCATGGTGGGCCTCATGCCGTGATAGTCGAACCCGATTACCGCCACGCTGCGCACAGGCCGGCCGGCCTCGATGCTTTGCACGGGTGCGCCGGTAATGGGCAAATCCAGTCCGCGTTTGATTCGAATCATGCGTCTCTCGCCCAAACACTCATGAAAATGACCGGAACCCCGCCACATC
>JBFGZP010000459.1:0-2254 GCA_041586695.1 Thauera sp. | reverse complement strand
GGCATGGTGACCCGTGCGCGGGTGATGTCGGTGAGCAGGTTGCGCCCCTGCAGCACCAGGCGCAGGCCGTCGCTGGCAAGCTGCTGCTCGAACCAGTCCGACGACGGCGACAGGCGCGGAGAGAACGCGGCCAGGCGCTCCGAGGAGACGACGAAGTCCGACCATACGTCGAAGATGTCGGGGTCGGTGCGAAGGGTCTCGCATTTTATCTTGGCGACGCGGGCGAAATCGCTCACCATCGGTTCGATGCCCTGGAACAGTGGCGTGCTGGCGAAGCACGAGGCCATCACTACCGCGAGCTTGTCGATGTCGCGCAGAGCCTGGGCGATCTTCACGTAGCGGCTGTCGTAGAAGGCCTCCACCGGTATCGAGAAGGCGCGGAACGGTTCGCCCCAGAGCTCGTCGATGCCTTCGTCACCGCTGCGGTGCAGGACCAGCTTGCCCAGCTGCAAGGCCTCCTGCAGGCAGAAACCGCACTCGCGCATCAGCGCGTTGTCGGTGTCGATGTTGATGCCCAGTTCCTGCAGTTCGACCAGCTTCGTGAAGATGTCGGTTGCGCGGTTGAACAGCGCGCCGGCGACCATCGCCCCCTTGACGCGCTTGCGCGCGGGGTCCTGCTCGGTCTCGTAGGCATGGCGGGCGTCGTCGAGGCGCGCGCCCGAGATGTTGATGCCGTGCTCGACGTGATTGAACAGGCGCCGGGTCAGCGCCTGGATCAGCTTCTTCTTCATGCGCAGCGAGTTCGCCGGCGGATCGTAGGCCTTGAGCCAGTAACCGTCGTAGAAGACGCGGCGCACGCCGTCGATGGTGTCGACGGTGCCGTTGGGGATGACCGAATTCATTGCAGGACCTGCTTCAGCAACAACAAGGGATGAGGGAACACCATAGCCCCGCTCGCCGAGCTTACCAAGTGGCCGGAAGCTGGGCGCCGTTCTTGAGCAGGCGCGCACGGCGCAGCCGCCGACGCTTGTTCATGACGCGGATGCGCCAGAACAACTGGGCGCCCCAGTAACCGACCACGGCCCCGACCAGAGCCATGATGAGCATGCCGACCACAAGGGGCTGGCCGATGCCCGTGACCCAGTCCCAGACCTGGCTCCAGTCGCTCATCGCCATCGACGCCTCGACCGCCTCTGGCTGCGCCGTCGCGGGGGCGGTGGTGCCGAGCACGCCGGCGCCCAGGCGGTAGGCGAAATAGTACAGCGGGCCGTAGGTGAAGGGGTTGCTGATCAGGGTGGAGACAGCGGCGATCCAGAGGTTGCCGCGCAGGAACAGCGAGGCCACCGCGGCGGCGGGGATCTGCGCGACCGGGATCATCAGCCCGAAGAAGGCGCCCACCGCGACGCCGCGCGCCACCGCGCGGCGGTTGATGTGCCACAGAAGTGGATCGTGAATGCGCGGCCCGAGCCAGCGCAGCAGGCGGCTGCGCTTGATGCTGTCATGGGAAGGCAGGAAACGTCTGAACATGTGTCGATCCGGGCCGAGTGGGGCATCTTACGCAATGCGTCCGAAAGCACAAGCGCCTACCCCGGAACGTGCCCGGCGACCGCATCCGCCCCGCATTACGCTTCGATATTTGCAGACTTCGACCACGGTTCGCGTGCGGAATTCACGCTCCCTCGAGCGTCGCTGCCCAGTTTGCGCAGCGGGCGCCACTGCCCCTGCGCAACACTGGGTTTACACCAGGTCGGCCGGGATGACCGCGCGCAGCACGGTCTGAGTTTCGTTGTTGCGGACGCGGTTGGTGAACCACCACAGCGCCCCTTTCTTCACCGTCCACTCGGCCTCCGCGCCGGACAGGAGCAGCGCGGCGAGCCGTCCCAGTGCCGGCTGGTGGCCGACGATCAGGGTGGCGCTGCTGGCGTCGGGCCAGCCGCTCGCAGCGAGGATGTCTGCGACGCCGCCCTCGGGGCCGAGACCGCTGACGATTTTGAAGTCGTCGGTGAAGGCGGTGGCGGTCTGGCGCGTGCGCAGGGTGGGGCTGACCAGCACCGTCAGGCGCTTGGGCCGGTTCGCGCCAAGCCAGGCGGCCATGCGCCGCGCCTGCTTGAGGCCGCGTTCGGTGAGTTCGCGGGCGTGGTCCGGGCTGCCGTCCACCGCTTCGGCGTGGCGCCAGAGCAACAGGTCCATGTGTGTCTCCTTCGACTCAAAGCCCGGCATCATGCGCTCATCATGTTGCGGCAAGATGTCGCCGTCCGCCGCCGCAGTCCGTATTTCGGCCCCGGGCGCGTCGGCCCTCACCACTGCGCATCCT
>JBFGZP010000458.1:0-2262 GCA_041586695.1 Thauera sp. | reverse complement strand
GGGCGACGATGAATCGCCTGCGCAGGTCGAGAGTCCGGAATCGATCGGCTCGGGCGCGCTCGTCCCCCGAGAGAATCTCGGCCAGACGCGCCACTACGTCATCGGTGACGCGCAGCGAGGCCGTCCAGACATGAACCGCGGTACGATCCAACACCGGCAGCGACAGGCGCGGCGAGGGCACGGCTAGGGTCGCGCCGGGCAGACGGCGTCGATGCGCGCCTGCAACAACGCCGCCAACTTCTCGACCACGGGCGGCTTGACAAGATCGCCGTGGCTACCGGGCAGCTGGTGCGTCCGAGCGCCCCCGAGGGTCCACCGCGACCAGCCGAGGCCATCGAGCCGGGCACGAGCGACGGAATCCTCGGCGATGAAGAGTTCGACCGGTTGCGGATAAGGTCTGGGTCGGTAGCTCCAGTGCGCCCAGCGGTGAGCTTCTCCCACGGTACCCAGCTTGCGCCACCGCTCCAGCCTCATGGTGTGCAGCACGGAGAAGTACACACGCTCCTGCAGCTGGCGCAGATTCGATCTGCCGCGCAGCAGCCCGGCCAGTTCCTTGATCAAGGGCTTTGCCATCGTCGCCTGCGGCGCAAAAGTATCGAGGAGCGCGAGCAGGGCCACCTGCTCGCCGGCCGCGCTCAGTTGCTGCGCCATTTCGTAGGCGACGACGCCGCCACTCGAGAATCCGGCAATCATGTAGGGGCCGGTGGGTTGTGCGATCCGCATCGACTGCAGGCAATGCGCCGCGATTGCCGCAATGCTGCGATCCGGCTGTCCGGTACCGAAGACCCCGCGGGCCTGAAGCCCGTACACGGGCTGGTCGGGATCGAAATGGCGCGAGAGCTCGTAGTAGTGAAACAGGTTCCCGCCCATGGTGTGGACTACGAAGAGCGGCCGGCGGCCCCCCCCCTTTATCGCCACCAGTTCCGGATTGGGCCCCGACCGGTACTCGTCGCGGACAAGCGCGGCGAGCGCCTCGACCGTCCCGCCGCGAAACCAGAGGGTGTCGAGTGGGAGGCGGCGCTGGAAGGTCTTCTCGATCTGGTCCATCAACTGCACCGCCAACAAGGAATTCCCGCCCAGATCGAAGAAGTTGTCGCGCGGACCGATCGAATCACGCTTGAGGAGGATCTCCCACATCCGGGCAAGGTGCCGGGCGATATTATCCTGGAGCATTGCGCTCTGCAGGCCGTCTGTGCCCCTTTCAGCCGACGGGGCCGGCAGCGCCTTGCGGTCGATCTTGCCGTTCGGCGTCAGCGGCAGTGCCGCCAGCTCCACGAAGGCGGCGGGGATCATGTAGTCGGGCAGCTGGCGCTTGAGCGCGGCACGCAGCTCCGCCACCTCCAGCGTCGCCCCCTGCGCCACCACGTAGGCCACCAGGCGCCTGTCCCCGGGCGCGTCCTCGCGCACCACCACCACCGCATCGCGCACCTGCCCCTGCTGCGTCAGCGCCGCCTCGAGCTCGCCCGGCTCGATGCGATAGCCGCGCAGCTTCACCTGCGTGTCCAGCCGGCCCAGGAACTCGATGCTGCCGTCGGCCAGATAGCGCACCCGGTCGCCCGTGCGGTACAGCCGCCCGCCCGCCTGCCCGCCGAACGGGTCGGCCACGAAACGCTCGGCCGTGAGCTCGGGCCGACGCCAGTAGCCGCACGCCACCCCATCGCCGCCAATGTACAACTCCCCCGCCACCCCCACCGGCACCGGCTGCCGATGTCGATCCAGCACGTAGACTTGCGTGTTCGCGATCGGCCGGCCGATCGTGGGCCTGGCGGTGCCCGACGAAAGACGTGCAGCCGTCGACCAGACCGTCGTTTCCGAGGGGCCATACATGTTCCAGGCCAAGGCCGTGCGCGCGCTCAAGGCGTCGGCCAGTTCGCGCGGGAGACTCTCGCCCCCGCACAGCGCAGTCATCTCGGGGGAACCGGTCCAACCAGCATCGATGAGCATCCGCCACGTTGCCGGAGTCGCCTGCATCAGGGTCGGATGAATGTGCTCGATGTACGTCCTCAGCCGCAGGCCATCGGCAGCTACGTCGCGATTGGCGACAACGACCCGAGCGCCCACAACCAGGGGTAGGTAGATCTCGAGTCCCGCAATGTCGAAGGACACCGTGGTAACCGACAGAAGCACGTCTTGCGCATGGCAACCGGGCTGAGCGCGCATCGACCAAACAAAATTAACCAGCGCAGCGTGCGCGATCGCCACCCCTTTGGGCTTACCGGTCGAACCAGACGTATAGATCAGGTACGCAAGGCTTGACGGGCG
>JBFGZP010000457.1:0-2266 GCA_041586695.1 Thauera sp. | reverse complement strand
CGATGCACGCCAGTGTTTTCATGCCGGAGGGGCCAATTTTCCCTGGCACTCGCACGCTGCCTGGCTGCTCGCGCAGATGGTGCGCTGGGGCCAGACCCGCATGCCGCGCGACGTGTCGCGCCTGTGCGCGGAAACCTATCGAACCGACATCTACCGCCAGGCCGCGGCCTTCGGCGACGCCGTGCCGGTCGGCAACTGGAAGGCCGAGGGCGAACACCACACGGAGTGGCAGATCCAGACCGACGAAGGTCCTCTGACGCTCGGCGCCGACCGCTTCATGGACGGCAGGGTCCTGGACGGCGCCGATCTTGCTCGGCATCTGGCCGGATACGACATCCCGGCACATACGGGCCGGACAAGCTCCGGCAACGCGGCCTAGCCCGGCCAGTGCGTGAGCGCGCGGCCCGGCACACAGCGGCGAGACACCGCCGCGCCGGGCCGCGTCGAACTCAGTGACGATCGAGCAGGAACCGTCCGAAGAACGCAGCGAGTTCTTCGTGCGCGTCCAGGGGCAGCACGTTGGCGACGTACTGGTCGGGACGAACGATGACCATCGCACCATTCTTACGGTCGATGCCGCGCAGCTCGAAGATGTCCGGGCCGTCCTTGAGGTCGGGCGAGAAGGCCTTCTCGTAGTCGACGAGGCCGAAGCGCCCCTTGCGCGGCAGCAGCATCGACGGCAGCGCCTCGACCTTCAGCTCGCGGTGGCCCTGCTGGAAGATCGCCCGCAGGTCGATGACGCTGTCGATGTCGGCGCCCGCCGGGGTGAAGCGGCGGACCGGCGAGTTCGGCGACTCCGCGAGGAAGTCGGCGAGTTCGCGCAGGCGCTTGCCGCTGGCGTCGGCGAAGGCGTGGATGCGCCATGCGCCATCGGCGCGCGCGGCGTGCCCGAGGTGCATGGGCTTGGCGTCGGCGACGCGCACGACCGGCGCCGAATGGAAGCGCGTGCCGATGGTGAAGCCCTCGGCGAGGGCCTGGTGGGTCGCCTCGGCGGTGAGCACGGTGTCGGGCGGGTAGTGCGTCGCGACGCCTGCGGTGTAGCGCCCGGACTTGACGAAATAGGCCTGCAGCTCCTCGGGGTCGACCCCGTTGGGGTGCTCGGCGTCCTTGGGCGGCGAGGCCATGATCTTCGACCACTCCTTGTCGAAGTCGATGAGCCCCTGGGCGATCGCGTGGCGCTCGACGGTGTAGGTGCGCAGCAGCTCCGGCCCCGCACGCCCGTCGAGGACGGCGGCGAGCTTCCAGCCGAGGTTGAAGGTGTCCTGCATCGACACGTTCATGCCCTGGCCGGCCTTCGCGCTGTGGGTGTGGCAGGCGTCGCCGTCGGCCTGGCCCTTCTGCAGCGGGCCGTCGCGCCGCTCGACGAGGCGCGTGGTGATGCCGCGAAATTGGACAGCTGAGCCGCCAGCAGTGCGCCGCCCGGGCCGCTGCCGACGACGAGGACGTCGACGACCTCGGGAAGCTCCGTCGATCGGTTCTCGGCGCCGGGCGCCGCTTCCAGGATATCGGGATCACCGGGCTTGTAGCCATTGAGATAGAACTGCATGTCGCCTCCAGTCTGGGTTGATTTGCCACGTCGGCATTCGAACTTGTGAGTCGGACGATAGCCGTTCGACTGAATTCGATTCATGCAATGGACACAATCAACTACATTCATTAATCGAATAAACGACATTCCTGCGCAAGCGCAGCAGGCTGTTGCAGGCCATCCCCGACCCCCGCCTCATCACGCCAAACCAGGCTTCGCGCGCGTCGCCGCGGGGCCTGCCGCCCGACGCCGCCCCGCGCGAGCGGGGCTCCGGCGTCTCAGGTCCGCAGCATCGGCAGCAACAGCGCCAGGGTGAGCGGCAGGGTGAAGAAGGCGAGTACGGTCTGGGCGGTGATGATCGAGGCCATCGCCGGCGCGTTGCCGCCGAGTTGCCGAGCCAGCACGTAGGCCGAGGGGGCGGTGGGCACGGCCATGAAGATGACCACCACCACCGCCGTCAGGCCCTCGAGGCCGAGCCACTGACCGATCAGCAGCGCCGCGAAGGGTTTCAGCGCGAACTGGATCGCCGATGTGAACGCGATCATGTTGATGCTGCCGCGGACCGATTCCAGCCTCAGGGCCGCCCCCACCGCCAACAGCGCCATCGGCAATGCCGCCTTGCCGAGCATCTGCAACTGGCTCTCGAGTACCGGCACCAATCCGATGCCGCTCAGGTTCAGGCCCAGCCCGATCAGGCTGCCGAGGATGAGCGGATTGGTGAGCAGTTGCCCAGGGAGT
>JBFGZP010000456.1:0-2277 GCA_041586695.1 Thauera sp. | reverse complement strand
GCAACCACGGTCAATCGGACCGACTGCGCCTTGTCGCTGCCCAGCGGCGTCACTTCCTTCTCCGCCAGGACGCGCAGCAGCCGCGTCTGCAGCTGCAACGGCATGTCGCCGATCTCGTCGAGGAACAGCGTCCCGCCGTCGGCCTGTGCGATCAGCCCCGTCATGCCCTTGCTCCGGCCGCCGGTGAAGGCGCCCGGAGCATAGCCGAACAGCTCGCTCTCGATCAGCGACTCGGGGATCGCCGCACAATTGATAGCCACGAAGGCGTTGTCGCGTCGATCGCTGGACTCGTGCAGGGCCTTCGCCACCACCTCCTTGCCCGTTCCGGTTTCGCCGTGCAGCAGGATATCCACCGGCTTATTGACCAGACGCTTGGCCTGTTTGATCAGGCGCTGCATCTGCGGGTCGTCGCCGGCCAGGCGCTCGAGCGCCGGTGCGTCGACATCGGGCTCGGCAGAATCAGGCGTTGCCGGACGGGTCCGCGCCGTTACTCGCGGCGGTACCACGTTCGCATAGAGGACCGAATGGTCACGCGTCGTCAGCGCCGGACGTTCGTTCGAGGAGCCCGCGCGGGCAATACGTGTAATGCCTTCCATGCCTTCGCGAAACACGCCATTCAGCGCGCTGCCCACCAGGTCGGAGGCAAGGCCCTCGTCGTTGCTCGGCTTCAGCATTCGTCGCGCACCGTTGTTGGCGCCGATGATCACGCCGTCGGCATCGAAAGCGATCATCAACTCGCCGCTCACGTCCACCAGCGGCCAGGCGGAGCCCAGGCGCAGCACCGATGCGTCCCGGAAGAAATGCATGAAGTTCGCATCCTCGATCATCTTCGCGTACATCATGGTGAGCTGGAGTGCGAGGTGCTGGCTTTCCTTCGCTGCGGGCGAGGTGAGCGCCGAAACATCCAGAACGCCGAGCAGGCCGCCGGTCGGATCGAACAGCGGGGCGGCATTGCAGGTGAGGGCGATATGGGATGCATCGAAGTGATCGGTCTGGTGGCAGATCATCGGCGACTGGTCGGCGATGCAGGTGCCCACCGCGCAGGTCCCGGCGCGTTGCTCGCTCCAGTCCGCGCCCAGGTAGAGCCCGGAACGGCGCAGTTCGCCCCGCCTCATGTCGTTGCCGATGAAGTCCACCGCCACGCCGCTCGCGTCGGTAAGCAGCAGCACGTAGCCGAGATCGCATACGCGCTTGTAGAGTTGTTCCATGCCGGTGCGGGCCACCTGCAGGAAATCCTCTATCTGGTCGCGATGCTCGCGAAATCGCGCGCCCTCGAGGACATGAGCGGCGTTGGGGCGGGTCGGGTCGAGCTCGTAGTCCTTGATGCAGCGCAGCCACGAGCGCTGGATCCTGTCGGTCCGCGCTTGCGCCGACCGGGTCACGGAGAGCACCCGCTCGATGTGTTGGCGTTGGTCGACATGCGTCATTGCTGTCTCCTCCATGCGCCTTTGCGGGCAAGGCCAGTCGGCGTCGCTGCGGCATCGCGTCGGTCGGCGAACCGCGCATTCTCATTCGAATCCCAATGTATCGTAGCACCGCCGGCTTGACGGGGCCGGTCGATCGGGCCCGGATTCGCCCCGGCCCGTCCGGCGTCGCTCGACTTTCTGGTGAGGTGGGCGCCGGCGTATGCGCTTGCCCTTGCGGGCCGGGTCACTGGGGTAGTGCGAGCACCAGCGCAGCAGCGCGCTCCACCAGCCAGAACGATGCGATGGCGATGCAAGGCATGGCCAGGACACGACGACAGGCGAGCGCACTGCCGCGCCAATAGCGCCGCAGCAAATGCAGTACGGGGGCTGCAAGCGCCGAAATGGCGAGCTGACCCAGCTCGATGCCAAGATTGAATCCGAGCAGTAGCGTGGCGAAGTTACCCGACAGGCTCTGCGCGGTGTCCTCGATCGCGAACGAGAAGCCGAAGCCGTGCACCAGGCCCACGCACAGCACCGCCGGCACCAGGAAAGGACGCTGGTGTCCGCCCAGGACGCGCAAGGCCGCCCAGGCGATCGACGCAGCAATCGCAAGCTCGACACCCGGCGCAAACCAGGCGAAGGTCGTCAGCCCCCCCATCGCGCCGACGAACAAGGTAATCGAGTGCCCCAGCGTGAAGGCGAGCGAGCTGCGCAGGAAGTGGGCCGGTCTCACGGCGCCCACCAGCAGCACGACAATGAAGAGCACGTGATCGAGCCCCGCCAGGACGTGCCGAAAGCCGGCCTCCACGTAGCCGCCAAAGCCCGGTGCCGACTGCCCTGCGCCAACGCCGCTGCCTTCGAGCGGGCCGAG
>JBFGZP010000455.1:0-2298 GCA_041586695.1 Thauera sp. | reverse complement strand
TCTTCCCAGGCCAGCGGGATCGGGTTCAGGTTCATCAGCTCCATGGCGATACGGCCGAGCTGGGTGCCGGTGACGCGGTTCTTGGTGCCGGCGAGCTGGTCGACGCTGGTGACCAGCGGCTGGTCGGCGAACTTCTTGCCGAGCATGATGCCGCGCAGCTCGCAGTGGGTGTACAGGAACTGGATGTTGTGGCGCTTGCGCATCGGCTCGCGCAGCAGCTTCTCGCTCTTCGGGTGGTAGAAGAAGTGGTGCTGGGCGGCGCGCGACGGGAACATATAGGCGAAGTCGAGCACGTTGTAGTAGGGCGCGGCGCCGGCCGAGTTCTGCGTGCTCGCGGTGAACAGATCTACGATGCCCTGCTGGGTCTTCTTGACGCAGTCGAGCTGGTTGCAGATCTGGTTGTTGCCGATGAACTCGATCTTGAGCGCGCCGTCGCTGCGCTTCTCGAGCTCCTGCGCGAACCACAGTTGCCCGGATTCCTGGATCTTTAGGTTCTCCTCGTTGAAGCCCGAGGCGCCGAACTTGAGCGTGAATAGCGGGGTGCTGCCGTTGCGTGCGTCCGCCGTCTGCGCCGCGGCCCTCGCCACGCCTTCCAGCGTGAGGGGTCCGAACATGCCGGCGGCGGCGAGGGCGGTGGATGTGAGGCCGTAGCGTCCGGCGATGCGGAAGAATCCACGGCGGTCGAGCTTGGTTTCGTTGGCCATCTTGATGTCTCCTCTTTGAGGCAAGGGTGGGCGGTATTGCCCGTGAAACGCTTGTTATTCGTGGGTGTGGGAAGCCAAGGCGTCGATTTCCGGCGCGGATCTGGATTCCCGCGCGCTGCGCGGCCGCAGGGACGCGTCAGCGCTTGTCTTCGAGGATCATGTCGGACCCCTTTTCGCCGATCATGATCGTGGGGGCGTTGGTGTTGCCCGACACCAGCTCGGGCATGATCGAGGCGTCGACCACGCGCAAGCCCTCCAGCCCACGCACCCGCAGGCGCTCGTCGACCACTGCCATCGGGTCATTGCCCATCTTGCAGGTGCCTGCCGGGTGATAGATCGACTGGCTGTAGCGACGGGCGGCGTCGAGCAGTTCGGCGTCGGTCTGGAACTGGGCGCCGGGCACGTATTCGGAGATGATGTGCGGCTTGAGCGAAGGCGCTTCGGCGATGCGGCGCGCGACCTTGATGCCGCCGACCGCGACCGCGTGGTCGCGCTCGTCAGACAGGTAGTTGGGGTGGATCGCCGGGTACTGCATCGGATCGGCCGACTGGATCTCGATATGACCGCGGCTGTAGGGGCGGAGCTGGCACACCGAGGCGGTGAAGGCCGAGAACGGGTGAGCGCCCTCGCCCGGCTTGTCGGCGCTGAGCGGCTGCATGTGGAACTGGATGTCGGGACGATCCACATCGGGACCGGAGCGGGTGAAGATCGTCACCTGGCTCGCCGCCAGCGTGAGCGGGCCGGTGCGGTTGAGCATGTACTGCATTCCCACCCAGGCCCTGCCCATCAGGCTGTTCACTTCGTCGTTGAGGGTGCGTTCGCGGGTCTTGAATACGAGGCGTACCTGCAGATGGTCCTGCAGGTTCTGGCCGACACCGGGCAGGTCGTGGACCAGCGGCACGCCGACCTTCTTCAACAGCTCCGCCGGGCCGACGCCCGAGTTCTGCAGGATCTGCGGCGAGCCGATTGCACCGGAGGCGAGAATCACCTCCGCCCGTGCGCGCGCCTGGCGCAATTCGCCGCCCTGCATGAATTCGACACCGACTGCACGCTTGCCCTCGAACAGCACCCGCGTCGTCTGGGCCCTGGTCTCGATGGCCAGGTTGGGACGCTTGCGCGCCGGCTTGAGGAAGCCCTTGGCGGTGCTCCAGCGAAAGCCCTTGTGCGCCGTCTGCTGGAAATAGCCCACGCCTTCCTGCGTCGCACCGTTGTAGTCGTCGTTGGCGGGAATGCCGATATCCTGGGCGGCGGCGATGAAGTGGTCGGCGATCGGGCGCCGCAGGCGCAGATCCGAGACCTTCAGCGGGCCGCCCACGCCGTGGTACTCGCTGGCGCCGCGCTCCTGGTCTTCCGACTTCTTGAAATACGGCAGGACGTCGGCGAAGCTCCAGCCCTTGTTGCCCAGCGCTTCCCAGCGGTCGTAGTCCTCGTGCTGGCCACGGACGTAGAGCAGACCGTTGAGCGAGCTCGAGCCACCGAGCACCTTGCCGCGCGGCCACTGCAGCTGGCGCCCGGCGATGCCCTCGTCCGGCTCGGTCTTGTAGCACCAGTCGACCTTGGGATTGTGCATGGTCTTGAAGTAGCCGACCGGGAT
>JBFGZP010000454.1:0-2307 GCA_041586695.1 Thauera sp. | reverse complement strand
GCGCGGCATCCCGCTGCTGTTCCTGCAGAACATCACCGGCTTCATGGTCGGGCGCAAGTACGAGAACGCCGGCATCGCCAAGGACGGCGCCAAGATGGTGACCGCGGTCGCCACCGTGCAGGTGCCCAAGATCACCACCCTGATCGGCGGCAGCTTCGGCGCCGGCAACTACGGCATGTGCGGGCGCGCTTACAGCCCGCGCTTCCTGTGGATGTGGCCCAACTCGCGCATCAGCGTGATGGGCGGCGAGCAGGCGGCGAGCGTGCTGTCGACGGTGCGCCGCGACGGCATCGAGGCCAGGGGCGGCAACTGGAGCAAGGAAGAGGAGGAGGCCTTCAAGTCGCCGATCCGCGACCAGTACGAGATCCAGGGCCACCCCTACTACGCCACCGCACGCATGTGGGACGACGGCGTCGTCGACCCGGCGCAGACGCGGCGCATTCTCGGCCTGTCGCTCTCGGCGGCGCTCAACGCCCCGATTCCGCAAACGAAGTTCGGCGTGTTCCGGATGTGATCCGGGGTCACGAGGAGACAGACAATATGTACGAAACCCTTGAAATCGAAATGGATCGTGGCGTCGCCACGGTGTGGATGAACCGCCCCGAGGTGCACAACGCCTTCAACGCCCAGCTCATCGCCGATCTCACCGCGGCCTGCCGCCAGCTCGACGCCGACGACGCCGTACGCGTGGTGGTGCTGGCCGGGCGCGGCAAGAGCTTCTCGGCCGGCGCCGATCTCAACTGGATGAAGGCGGCCGGCGCGGCCAGCGTCGAGGACAACCTCGAGGATGCGCGTCGCCTGGCCGCAATGCAGCGCACCCTGTCGGGCATGAGCAAGCCCACGATCGCCCGCGTGCAGGGCGCGGCGCTGGGCGGCGGCATGGGCCTCGCCTCGGCCTGCGACATCTGCATCGCCGCCGACCGCGCGGTGTTCGCGACCTCCGAGGTCAAGTTCGGCATCATCCCGGCGGCGATCAGCCCCTACGTGATCCGCGCCATCGGCGAACGCCAGGCCTACCGCTACTTCCAGACCGCCGAGCGCATCAGCGCCGCGCGTGCACAGGAACTCGGCCTCGCGCACGAAGTGGTCGGCAGCGAGGAACTCGACGCCAAGGTCGGGGAAGTCGTCGATGCGCTGCTGCAGGGCGGGCCGAAGGCCCAGGCCGCGGCCAAGGACCTGATCCGCGCGGTGGCCGGCCGGCCGGTGTCCGACGAAGTGGTCGAGGACACCGCCCGCCGCATCTCGAGCCTGCGGGCCACGCCGGAAGCGAAGGAGGGGCTCGACGCCTTCCTTTCCAAGCGCCCGGCGGCCTGGGCGCCGAAGCAATAAGGGGAGACAAAAATGTTCGAAAAGATACTGATCGCAAACCGCGGAGAGATTGCCTGCCGCGTGATCAAGACCGCGAAGCGCATGGGCATCAAGACCGTGGCCGTGTATTCCGAGGCCGACGCCGGGGCGCGCCATGTGCGCCTGGCGGACGAAGCGGTGCTGATCGGCCCGGCGGCGGTCAAGGAGAGCTACCTGGTGATCGACAAGATCATCGCCGCAGCCAGGCAGACCGGCGCCCAGGCGATCCACCCGGGCTACGGCTTCCTGTCCGAGAACGAGGGTTTTTGCCATGCCTGCGATGAGGCCGGCATCGTCTTCATCGGTCCGCCGGTCTCGGCGATCCACGCCATGGGCTCGAAATCCGAGGCCAAGAAGATCATGGGCGCGGCCGGTGTGCCACTCACCCCCGGCTATCACGGCGACAACCAGGAGCCCGCGTACCTGCACCAGCAGGCCGACGAGATCGGCTACCCGGTGCTGATCAAGGCCGCCGCCGGCGGCGGCGGCAAGGGCATGCGCCTGGTCGAGCGCTCGGAGGACTTCATCGATTTGCTCGCCTCGTGCAAGCGCGAGGCCATCTCGAGTTTCGGCGACGACCACGTGCTGGTGGAGAAGTACCTCACCCGGCCACGCCACATCGAGATCCAGGTCTTCGGCGACACCCACGGCAACTGCGTGTACCTGTTCGAGCGCGACTGCTCGGTGCAGCGCCGGCACCAGAAGGTGCTGGAAGAGGCGCCCGCGCCCGGCATGACGCCCGCGCGCCGCGCGGCGATGGGTCAGGCGGCGGTGGATGCGGCCAAGGCGGTCGGCTACGTCGGCGCCGGCACGGTCGAGTTCATCGCCAACCAGGACGGCACCTTCTACTTCATGGAGATGACCACCCGCCTGCAGGTCGAGCATCCGGTGACCGAGATGATCACCGGCCTCGACCTGGTCGAGTGGCAGCTGCGCGTCGCGTCGGGCGAGCCGCTTCCG
>JBFGZP010000453.1:0-2308 GCA_041586695.1 Thauera sp. | reverse complement strand
GTGATGCGCGGTCTCCTGGGCGGCATGACCGGCGAGCAGCCCGACGCTCAGCGGCGCGGCGTGCGCGGCGTCACCGAGCACGATCGCGGGCAGCAGCAGGATCGGCAGTATCAGTCCGAGGCTGAAGGCGATCGGGATCCGGATCGGCACATCGGGCTCGAGGTGGTGTTCGCGATGCCACGCGCGGAACGGTTCCACCGCGTGGAGGACGAATCGATGCAGGAGGTATTCGAGCAGCGTCCACTGCGCGAGCCCGAATGCGACAAGCAACAGCGTCGTTGTCCATCCGGCACGCGCGCCCGAGAGCCACCAAGCCGTGCTGGCGATGGCGGCCAGGAACGGTGGGATCAGCGACCGGGGGAATTCCAGCGTCCAGCCGGGCAGCGGAAGGTCGCGCATGGTCAGCCCTCCTCGCAGTCCTCTTCGACGATCTCCCAGGCGTACATCAGGCTCGCCTCGGAGAATGCCCGTCCGCTCTCCTCGTCCTCCCACCATTCGAGGCCTTGCGGGTTCGCACCGAGGAATCGCCAGCGGCGCAACTCCTCGCTGCACAGCTTGACGACGTAGGTTCGGCCTGGCTTCGGGGTCATCAGGGATACTCTGGTCATCTGCGTGCCCGAAAGGGATCAAAGCTCGGCACAGCGCGGGTCTTCAGAGTAATCATAGGACGACGGCCTGCGCTTCGTGGTGCTGATCGCGTGCAAGACGAGCGCTCAACGACAAGGCTTGACTTAACAAGTACCAATTAAGTACTATTTAGCCGTCACCCGCAACACGGAGCCGCTCATGGACGCCACGCACCAGGACCATCTGGAACGGTTCCTTGCACTGTCGGCGCGTCATCTCGGTCTCGGCAGCGTCCCGCGCCGCGCGCCCGACGCGTCGCCCGCGCGACTGCCGCAGGCCGGCGTGCGATCCGATGAATCGCGTCCGCTCGATCGCAGGCGGCCGCGCGAAGAGCGCGCCTGAACATGCTGCGGATCAGCAAACTTACCGATTACGGCACCTTGATCATGACTCACATGGCCAGGGTGCCGGACCGCATGCACAGCGCAGCCGGTCTGGCCGAAACTCTTGGCCTGGGCTTGCCGACGGCGAGCAAGGTGCTGAAGGCGCTCGGCCGCCACGAGTTGGTGACCAGCCTGCGTGGGGCGCATGGTGGCTACACGCTGGCGCGGCCGGCCCGGAGCATCACCGTGGCCGACATCATCGACGCGCTCGAGGAGCAGCCTTTCGGTCTCACCGAGTGCAGCGCGACGTCCGGGCTATGCGAAATGGAAAATGGCTGCGGCATTCGCTCGAACTGGCTACGCATCAACACCGTCGTCCGCCACGCGCTGGAAGATGTCAGCCTGGCCGACATGGTCGAGCCCGCTCCAGCGCTGGCGCGCGGCGCCGAGCACCCCATTCACGGCCCGGGCAGCCGGACCAAGCCCCCCACCTCATGACCCGGAGGCACCAAGCATGAACGCCACCACCCGCCCCGACCAGATCGGTGCATTTCTGGACCAGGACTACTCTGCCGGCTTCGTCACGATGCTGGAAACCGACACCGTGCCGAAGGGCTTGTCGGAAGACGTCATCCGCGTGATCTCCGCGCGCAAGAAGGAGCCCGACTTCCTGCTCGAGTGGCGTCTCGCGGCCTACCGCAACTGGCTGACGATGACGCCACCGAAGTGGGCCCAGGTCAGTTTTCCCGAGATCGATTTCCAGGACATCGTCTACTACTCGGCGCCGAAACAGAAGAAGGACGGTCCGAAGAGCCTCGACGAGGTCGATCCGGAACTGCTCCGCACCTTCGAGAAGCTCGGCGTGCCGCTGCACGAGCGCGCACGCCTCGCCGGCGTGGCGGTGGATGCGGTGTTCGACTCGGTGTCGGTGGCGACGACCTTCCAGAAGGAGCTCGGCGAGCACGGCGTCATCTTCTGTTCGTTCTCCGAGGCGGTGCACAAGCACCCCGAACTGGTGCGCAAGTACCTCGGCACGGTCGTGCCGCCGGGCGACAACTTCTACGCCGCGCTCAATTCCGCGGTGTTTTCCGACGGCTCGTTCGTCTTCATCCCCAAAGGGGTGAAGTGTCCGATGGAGCTGTCGACCTACTTCCGCATCAATGCGCGCGACACCGGGCAGTTCGAGCGCACGCTGATCATCGCCGAGGAAGGCGCTTCGGTGAGCTACCTCGAAGGCTGTACGGCGCCGATGCGCGACGAGAACCAGCTGCACGCCGCGGTGGTCGAGCTCATCGCCCTCGACGACGCCAAGATCAAGTATTCCACGGTGCAGAACTGGTACCCCGGCGACAAGGACG
>JBFGZP010000452.1:0-2309 GCA_041586695.1 Thauera sp. | reverse complement strand
GACGATCTGGATGGCCTTGTCCTTGGCCTTTGAGGCTCGAGCTTTGGGGCTGTCCTTGCGCGAATCCTTGGCTTTTTCGCGTGCCATGGCACTCCTCAAGTCAGGCGGAAATAAAAGAGATAACAGAAAATTATACTATAGTTTGGAGACTTTGCCGCCGCCTGCCAGGTTCCGTTTCTCCAGCAGCAACTCGGCCAAGCGATGACGCTCCTCGTGTGTGAGCCCCGATTCGCGGTCGCGCTGGAGCAGGGCGGCGATCTCGTTGGTCACGGCGTCGGCCTGCAGCTTGCGCAAGGTGTCTTCGAACAGCAGCTCCACAACCGCTTCGTCGAACTCGGCGTCGACAAGTTCCGCCGCGACTCGCGCGAGTGTTTCGCCCTGCGGCGTGCCGCGAAAGCGCTCGATCAGCGCGCCGAGCCCGCCCGCCGGGACGGGCTCGCCGAGGCTCAGCATGTCGATGATTGCTATCAGCGCCAGGCCCTCGGCGTTGTCGGCCGGGACGAGGTCGACCGGCAGGCGTGCTGCCCACGCCGGGTGATGCAGCACCAGACGCAGCAGGGTTCCGATCGCCGACGGTGGCTTGCGCCGTCCGCCACTTCGCGCACGCGGAGAAGGCTCCGTGGCTGCCGATGGACTGCGCGGCGGGCGTGGCCGGCCGCTTTGCGCGGCGGGCTGGCGCAGGCCGAAGGCGTTTTCGACCTCCGCCTGCGTGAGCTCGCTGAGCTCGGCGAGTTGCTTGATCACCTGCAGGCGCAGGAGCGGGGCGGCGATGCGCGTCACCAGCGGACGGGCCTCGTGCACCAGCGCGGCGCGGCCCTCCGCGGCGGCGAGGTCGTGCCGGGCGCCGAGTTCCTGCATGAGGAAGCGCGCGAGCGACATGGCGCCGGTCGCCGCCTTGCGGAAGGCATCGGCGCCTTCCGCACGTACGAAGGAGTCGGGGTCGTGCTCCTCGGGCAGGAAGAGGAACGCGAGGGTGGCGTCGTCGCGCAAGGATTCGAGCGCGTTCTCCAGCGCCCGCCAGGCGGCTCGCCGGCCCGCCGCGTCGCCGTCGAAACAGAACACGACGCGGTCGGTCTGGCGCAGCAGGGTGTGCACATGCTGTGGCGTGGTGGCGGTGCCGAGCGTGGCCACGGAATTCTCGATGCCGTACTGAGCGAGCGCGACGACGTCCATGTAGCCTTCGACCACGACGGCGAAACCGGCGTCCCGGATCGCCTTCTGGGCGAGGAAGAGGCCGTAGAGCTCGCGGCCCTTCTCGAACAACGGCGTCTCCGGCGAGTTCAGGTACTTGGGTTCGCCGCTGTCGAGCACCCGCCCGCCGAAGGCGATGACGCGGCCGCGGCGGTCGTGGATAGGGAAAATGATGCGGTTGCGGAAACGGTCGTAACGGCGACCCTGGTCATTGTCGATGACGAGGCCGGCGTCCGCCAGATGCCTGGCCTGGTAGTCGGGGAAGATGCGCTGCAGGGTCTGCCACTCGTCGGGCGCGAAGCCCAGTCCGAAGCGTGCGGCGACCTCGCCGGAGAGTCCCCGCCGCTTCAGGTAGGCGATCGCGGTCGGCGCCTGTTTGAGTTGCTCGCGATACAGCCGGGCGGCGCTGGCCATGGCCTCATAGAGGCGCTCGCTGCCGTCGTCCTGCGGGCGGGTGGCGCCACGGCCGTCGTCGGGCACCTGCAGGCCGACCTGGCCGGCCAGCTCCTTTACAGCGTCGACGAAGCCGAGGCCGTTGTGCTCCATCAGGAAGCCGATGGCGCTGCCATGCACGCCGCAGCCGAAGCAGTGATAGAACTGCTTGGACGGGCTGACCGAAAACGACGCCGACTTCTCGCCGTGAAAGGGGCAGCAGGCGAAATAGTTGGCACCGCTCTTCTTCAGCGGAAGATAGCGCTCGATGACGTCGACGATGTCGACGCGAGTCAGCAGTTCCTGGACGAAGGACTGGGGAATCATCGAGCGCGCGCGGTCCCTGAAGGGCTGGCGAAGTCCGCAACGAATCGGGTCGCGGCGGGTGAACGCAAAGCATCACGCCGGGCGAAGGTCTCGTGACCTTCGCCCGGCGTGCGAGCAGCCGGGAAAACCGGATGCGAAAGAATCAGTACAGCTTCGGCGGCAGCATCTGGCTGCGCAGGCGCTTGTGATTGCGCTTCACTGCGGCGGCCAGCTTGCGCTTGCGCTCGGCGGTGGGCTTCTCGTAGAACTCGCGGGAGCGAAGCTCGGTCAGCACACCGGTCTTCTCGATAGTGCGCTTGAAGCGGCGGATCGCAACTTCAAACGGCTCGTTTTCCTTGACGCGGATACCGGGCATTGCG
>JBFGZP010000451.1:0-2312 GCA_041586695.1 Thauera sp. | reverse complement strand
CGCTGTCGCTGTCCTTCAACAACGACGGGCCGCTCGGAACCTTCTTTCGCTACATCGGCGACACCGGTACCTACATCGCCCGCTACGACGACCTGTACAACGGCAAGGAAGAGAAGATCGACGTCAGCAAGGTCGCGGTATCGATGAACGGCATCGAGCTTCAGGACCGCGAGTTCTTCGCCGCGATCCGCGAGGGCCGCGAGCCGAACTCCAGCGTGCAGAAAGTGCTGCCGTGCTACCGCACGCTGCACAAGCTGGAGCAGCAGCTCAACGCAGCGGGCGCCTGATCGCGCGCCTGTGAAGCACAGGGGGATGCCCGCCGGGCGGCCCCCGCCGGCGCGAGCCACGGCTTTTTCGTGCGCCTTGCACCCATCGTGCGTTTCCCGTGCTTGCGCGCAGGGCTTCCAGTACCGAAACTGCGGAATCCCCGCTCGGGGTTCCGGTGCCTTCGCCCGGTTCGAACGCGAGCCGGCGTGGCGTGGCGCGCCGTTCCGACAAGCCATGAATCCTGAGGGAGCCCACATGAAACAGCGCAGTCTTGGACCCTTTTCCGTTTCCGCAATCGGACTCGGTTGCATGAACCTGAGCCACGCCTATGGCGTCCCGCCGTCGCCCGAGGCCGCTGAGGCCTTGTTGCTGAAGGCGCTCGATCTGGGCGTGACGCACTTCGATACCGCCTCCCTGTATGGCTTCGGCAGCAACGAAACCCTTGTCGGGCGCGCCCTGGCGAAACACCGCTCGCGCTTCACCCTGGCCAGCAAGTGCGGTATGACCGGTGTGCGGTTCGACGATGGCGTCAAGCGTGTCATCGACGGTCGTCCGGCGACGCTCAAGCGCACCTGCGAGGAATCGCTGCAGCGCCTCCAGACCGATGTCATCGACCTCTACTACCTGCACCGCTGGGACAAGCAGGTGCCGATCGAGGACAGCATGGGCGCGATGGCCGGGCTGGTGCGCGAGGGCAAGATTCTCGCGGTCGGCCTGTCGGAAGTCTCTGCCGCCACGCTGCGTCGCGCCCACGCGGTGCACCCGGTCGCCGCGCTCCAGACCGAGTACTCGTTGTGGTCGCGCAACGCGGAGATCGCCGCGCTCGACGCCTGCCGCGAACTCGGCGTCAGCTTCGTCGCCTTCAGCCCGGTGGCGCGCGGCTTTCTCGCCGGAGCGCTGCGCAGCGCGGCCGACGTCGCCGCCTTCGAAGCCAAGGACATCCGTCGCGGCATGCCGCGCTTCCAGGGCGGCAATTTCGACGCCAACCTGAGGCTGCTCGATGGCTACCTGCTGCTTGCGCGCGAGGCCGGCTGCACCCCGGCGCAGCTGGCGCTGGCCTGGCTGCTGCATCAGGGCGAGCACATCCTGCCGATCCCCGGCACCACCAGCGCCGCACATCTGCAGGAGAACCTGGAAACGGCCGGGATCGCGCTGTCTGCCGAGGTGCTCGCCCGGGTGGACGAGCTGATCAATCCGCTGACCGTTGCCGGGCCGCGCTATCCGGCGGCGATGCAGGCCGAGATCGACACCGAGGAGTTCTGAGCGGCGGCGACCGCGGGCGGAAGGAGACCAACACCCGGCGCGCGCGAGGTCGTTCGGGGCCGATGGACATGCGCGGCGATGCTCAGCCTCTGGTGAGCGCGTGGTCGGCCTGGCCAACCTGCGTGTCACCGAGGCGATCCTCGAAGCAGCAAGGCGCGGCAAGTTGGTCGAGATCGCGAACCGTCGAATATCCACGCAATTCCACAACCGAAGGAAGACATCATGAAAGTCCTCATGCTCCACGGCATCAACCACAACATGTTCGGCAAGCGCGACCCCAAACAGTACGGCACCATCACGCTCGCCGAGATCGACGCCCGGCTGCAGGCGCTGGGCAAGGAGCTCGGCGCCGAAATCGACAGTTTCCAGACCAACGGTGAAGGCGAGATGTGCGAGCGCATCCACCAGGCCTACACCGACAGGGTGGACGCGGTGCTGATCAACGCCGGCGCCTGGACCCACTACAGCTACGGCATTCGCGACGCGCTGGCGATCCTCACCTGCCCGGTGGTCGAGCTGCACATGTCGAACATCCACGCGCGCGAGGAGTTCCGCCACCACTCGGTGTTCGCCGAGATCATCAAGGGCCAGATTTCGGGCTTCGGCGTCGACAGCTACCTGCTCGCCTTGCGTGCGGCGGTATCGGCGGTGCAGGCGGAGAAGCAGGGCTGAACACAGGCGTTGGCGACAACCCGGAGGTGGGCACACTGCTCGCATCGGGCCTGCTGGTGATGAAAGCCGTCATGTGAGACCTCGCGGCGGTCGATGCTCCCCCACGCGCG
>JBFGZP010000450.1:0-2316 GCA_041586695.1 Thauera sp. | reverse complement strand
GCTTGACCGGCCAGGCCGGCCGGGGCGCGGCGCCGAAGGACGCCGGCTGAGGATCGGTCAGGGCAGCGCCAGCGCCAGGGCGAGCGGCAGGAAGACGACCGCGGCGAGGTTGCCGATGAGGACCACCGAGGCCACCTTGCCCGGTTCCTGATGGTAGCGCTCGGCGAACATGTAGTTCAGCACCGCCGGCGGCAGCGCGCCGAAAACCAGGAGCAGAGCCTGCTCGCGCACGGGCAGTTCGACCATCTGCAGGATCGCCCAGGCCAGCACCATTCCCACCAGCGGTCGCACCACCGCACCGAACACACCGAAGCCAATTGCCCCGATGCGCGACTCGGCGAGACGGACGCCGAGCCCGAACAGCATCAGCGGAATCGATATCTCGCCCAGCATGCGGATCGCCATCATCAGCGGCGGCCAGACCTCGACACCGACGATGCCGACCGTGAGGCCGGTGAAGGTGGCGAGCACCGAGGGGACGCGCCACACGGTGCTCAGACGCACCTTGTGATCGAGCAACCAGGCGCCGAAGGTGAAGTGCGCCAGGTTCGACACCATGAAGATCACGACCATCGGCGCCAGCGCCGCATCGCCGAAGGCCAGCACCGCCAGCGGCAGGCCGAGATTGCCGCAGTTGTTGAACATGATCGGCGGCACCAGCGTTTTCGGCTCGATGCCGCCGGCGCGCGAGATCAGCCACCCCAGCAGGCCCGAGCCGACGACGACGAAGGCGGTGGCGCCGAGCAGGGGCAGATAGGCGCCGATGTCGAAGCTCTTGTTCGCCAGCGCCGCAAACACCAGCGCCGGCACGAACACGTCCATGTTGAGCTTGTTTGCATGCGACAGGTCCGGCTTCATCCGCCGCCCGACAAAGTAGCCCAGCGCGGTGATCGCGAACATCGGAAACAGGATGGAGACGATGCGGATCAGCACGGCGCGGTCACCCACAAGAGGGGCGCCGCGCGGCGGCCCGGCGGCCAGAAACAGCCGGGCCGGCGCTCACGCCCGACCCGGCGGCGAAGGAGCGACCCGGCGTTCAGAGTACGTACCGCGCCAGATCCTCGCGCTCGGCGAAGACCTCCAGGCGGCTGTCGACGTAGGCGGCATCCACCACCAGCGCGTCTACGCCGCCACGGCCGGCCTCGAAGGACACTTCTTCGAGCAGCTTCTCCATCACGGTGTACAGGCGGCGGGCGCCGATGTTCTCGGTCTTCTCGTTGACCAGGAATGCGATCTCGGCGAGGCGACGGACCCCCTCGGGGGTGAAGCTGAGCTTCACGCCGTCGGTTTCGAGCAAGGCCTCGTACTGGCGCGTCAAGCAGGCGTCGGTACTGGTTAGGATGCGCGCGAAATCCTCCACCGACAGCGAGTCGAGCTCGACACGAATCGGGAACCGCCCCTGCAGTTCCGGAATCAGGTCGCTGGGTTTGGACAGATGGAAGGCGCCGCTGGCGATGAAGAGGACATGATCGGTCTTGATCATGCCGTACTTGGTCGAGATCGTCGTGCCCTCGACCAGGGGCAGCAGATCGCGCTGCACGCCCTGGCGGGACACGTCGGCGCCGTGGGCGTCGGTGCGCGCGGCGATCTTGTCGACCTCGTCGAGGAAGACGATGCCGTTCTGCTCCACCGCGTGCATCGCCTCGAGCTTCACATCCTCGTCATTGACCAGGCGCGCCGCCTCCTCCTCCGCGAGCAGCTTCAGCGCGTCCCGAATCGGCAGCTTGCGCAGCTTCTTCTTGCCGCCACCGAGGTTCTGGAACATGCCCTGGATCTGCTGCGTCAGCTCCTCCATGCCCGGCGGGGCGAAGATCTCGGCCTGCATCGACGGCGCCGCGACCTCGATCTCGATCTCCTTGTCGTCGAGTTCGCCCTCGCGAAGCTTCTTGCGGAATTTCTGCCGCGTGCTCGAATCCGGCTGCGGCTCGAAGTCGGCGGTCGAACCGACGGGCCTCGCCGGCGGCAGCAGCGCGTCGAGCACGCGGTCTTCGGCGGCATCGAGCGCACGGTCGCGAGCGGCCGCCATCGCCCGCTCGCGACCGTCCTTGATGGCGATCTCCATCAGGTCGCGGATGATCGTGTCCACGTCGCGCCCGACGTAGCCCACCTCGGTGAACTTGGTCGCCTCGATCTTGATGAAGGGCGCATTGGCGAGGCGCGCGAGGCGGCGTGCGATCTCGGTCTTGCCCACCCCGGTGGGACCGATCATCAGAATGGTCTTGGGCGTGATCTCGCTGCGCAGCGGCTCTTCCACCTGCGCACGCCGCCAGCGGTTGCGCAGCGCGATCGCCACCGCCTTCTTGGCCTTGTCCTGGC
>JBFGZP010000449.1:0-2323 GCA_041586695.1 Thauera sp. | reverse complement strand
GCCGGCACCACCGGCCTGGGCGACGGCAAGCGCGTCTCCAAGAACAGCCTGCGCATCCACGCCCTGGGCGAAGTCGATGAGACCAACGCGATCGTCGGCCTGCTGCTGTGCGAGGAACTGCCCGAGGACGTGCGCGCGCTGATGACGAACGTGCAGCACGACCTGTTCGATCTGGGCGGCGAGGTCTGCATCCCGGGCATGAGCATGATCACCGACAAGCAGGTGACCAGGCTGGAGGAAGAGCTCGACCGCCTCAACGAGCCGCTCGAGGCGCTGAAGGACTTCATCCTGCCCGGCGGCACGCGCGCCGCGGCGCTGGCCCACCATGCCCGCACGGTGTGCCGCCGCGCCGAGCGCGCGCTGGTGGCGCTGGCGCTGGAAGAGGCGGTGAACGACGCGCCGCGGCAGTACCTGAACCGCCTCTCCGACCTGTTGTTCGTGCTCGGCCGCGTGCTCAACCGCGCCGGTGGCCGCGGCGACGTGCTGTGGCAGAAGAGCAAGAACGCCTGAAGGATCGAGCAGCGGTCAGCTGTCGCGCCCGGCGGATACCGGCGCGGCGGCAGGCTCGGCCGCGGCGCCGAACAGCGAGATCTGCGCTTCGCGCTGCGCCGACGAGGCATCCTCGGCGAAGCGCACGCCGACGCCGAGCAGGCGCACCTCGCGCTGCCGGCGGGCGAATCCTTCGTCGAGCAGCGCCAGCCACACCGCCTCGTCCGGCGCGCTCGACACGCGTTCGGCGGTGGTCTGGCTGAAGTCGGCGAACTTGATCTTGACCACCGCCTTGTGCACCGGGCGCGCTTCGCGTGCACGCTCGAAGCGGCCACGGAACTCGGCGATCAGCTCGGACAGGGCGGCGCGGCAGGCGGCGAGATCGGGCAGGTCGCGCGCGTAGGTCGTCTCCACCGACAGCGACTTGCGGACGCGATCCGGCCGCACCGGGCGTTCGTCGATACCTCGACACAAGCGGTGGAGCACCGCGCCGAAGCTGCCGAACTCGCGCGCGAGCTCCGCCAGGCTCCAGCCGCGCAGGTCGCCGCAGGTCTCCACGCCGAGGCGCTTGAGCCTGGCCGCGGTGACCTTGCCCACACCGAAGATCTTCTTCACCGGCAGCGCGGCGACGAAGCCGTCCACATCCTGCGGCCGCACCACGAACTGCCCGTCGGGCTTGTTCCAGTCGCTCGCGACCTTGGCGATGAACTTGTTCGGGCCGATCCCCGCCGAGGCGGTGATGCCGACCTCGCCATGGATGCGGGCACGCATCTCCTGCGCCATCAGCGTCGCCGAGCCCTGGCAGCGGTCGACGCCGCTGACGTCGACATACGCCTCGTCGAGCGACAGCGGCTCCACCAGCGGTGTGTAGTCGCGGTAGATGGCGAGGATCTGGCGCGAGGCGGCGCGGTAGCGGGTGAAATCGGGCGGCAGCACGATGAGCTGCGGGCACAGCTGCATCGCGCGCGCGGTCGACATCGCCGAGTGCACGCCGAAGGCGCGCGCCTCGTAGTTGCAGGTGGCGACGACGCCGCGCGTCTCGGCGCGCCCGCCGACGGCGAGCGGACGGCCGCGCAGTGCCGGGTCGTCGCGCATCTCGACCGCGGCGTAGAAGCAGTCGCAATCGCAGTGGATGATCTTGCGCGTGGCGGCGCTCATGGCTTTCCGGCGGTCGCAAGCGACGAAGCCCGCACGCTGGCGGGCTTCGTGCGATCAGGCGCGAGCATGGACGCTCAGGCGCGCCTCACTCGAAATCGGCGGCGCGCTTGACGCGGCGCTGGCGCACGCCCTCGGCCAGGGTATCGAGCACGCCGACGCTGTCTTCCCAGCAGATGCAGGCGTCGGTGATGCTCTTGCCGTACTCGAGCTCCTTGCCCGGCACGAGGTCCTGGCGGCCTTCCTTGAGGTGGGATTCGACCATCACGCCGATGATGCGGTCCTCGCCCGCGGCCATCTGGCCGGCGACATCGTGCGCCACCTCGATCTGCAGGCGGTGCTGCTTGCGGCTGTTGGCGTGCGAGAAGTCGATCATGACCTTGCCGGTGACGCCGTTGGCGGCGAGCTCCTTGCAGGCCTCGTCCACGCTCTCGGCGTCGAAGTTGGGCGTCTTGCCGCCACGCAGGATGACATGGCAGTCCTCGTTGCCGCGCGTGGTGACGATGGCCGAGTGCCCGGCCTTGGTCACCGACAGGAAGTGATGCGGCGACTGCGCGGCCTTGATCGCGTCGACCGCGATCCTGACGTTGCCGTCGGTGCCGTTCTTGAAGCCGACCGGGCACGACAGGCCGGAGGCGAGCTCACGGTGCACCTGGCTCTCGGTGGTGCGCGCACCGAT
>JBFGZP010000448.1:0-2332 GCA_041586695.1 Thauera sp. | reverse complement strand
CTCGACGCGGTCAGCGACCGCGACTTCGCGATCGAGTTCTGCGCCGCCGCCGCGCTGCTGATGACCCATTTGTCGCGGCTGTCCGAGGAGCTGATCCTGTGGATGAGCCCGCGCGTCGGCTTCATCGACCTCGCCGACCGCTTCTGCACCGGCAGCTCGATCATGCCGCAGAAGAAGAACCCCGACGTGCCCGAGCTGGTGCGCGGCAAGACCGGCCGCATCAACGGCAGCCTGATCGCGCTGTTGACGCTGATGAAAGGCCAGCCGCTGGCCTACAACAAGGACAACCAGGAAGACAAGGAGCCCTTGTTCGACGCCGCCGACACGGTGATCGACACCCTGCGCATCTACGCCGACATGATCACCGGCATCCGGGTCAAGGCCGAGAACATGCGCGGTGCGCTCAGCCAGGGCTATGCCACCGCCACCGACCTCGCCGACTACCTGGTCAAGAAGGGCCTGCCCTTTCGCGACGCGCACGAGGCCGTCGCCCTCGCCGTGCGCGCGGCCGAGGTCAAGGGCTGCGACCTGCCGCAGTTCTCGCTCGACGAGCTGCGCATCGCCCTGGCGCAGGTGCCGGGCGCGTCCGAGCGCGTCGGCGACGACGTCTTCGCCGTGCTCACCGTCGAGGGCTCGCTGGCCTCGCGCAATCATATCGGCGGCACCGCGCCGGAACAGGTCCGCGCGGCCATCGCACGTGCTCGCAGCCGGCTGGGCTGAGGCCGGCAGATGACGCCGGCAGCCGCGGACCGGATCGGCAAGTACGAGATCCGGCGCCAGATCGGCGAAGGCTCGACCAGCGCGGTCTATCTGGCCTGGGACCCCTTCAACCAGCGCGAGGTGGCGATCAAGCGCCCCCACCGCGAGGTCCTGCGCGACCCCGATCGCGGCCGCCTGTACCGACAGCTGCTCATGAACGAGGCCGCCTTTGCCGGCAAGCTCGTGCATCCGCACATCGTGCAGATCCACGACGCCGTGGTCGACGACGAGGACGCCTACGTCGTCATGGACTACGTGCCCGGCAGCACCCTCGCCGACCTCACCCGGGCGGACGCGCTGCCCGCGTTCGAGCATGTCATCGAGATCATCTTCAAGGCCACGCGCGCGCTCGACTACGCCTTTCACCATGGTGTCACCCACCGCGACATCAAGCCGGCCAACATCCTGCTCACCAGCCCGGAGGGCAGTGACATCCGCATCACCGACTTCGGTGCCGCGCTGCACACCGACAGCGACGCCACCCAGGTGACCGGGGTCGGTTCTCCCGCCTACATGTCGCCGCAGCAGGTGCGCGAGATGCCGCTCGACCACCGCAGCGACATCTATTCGCTCGGCGTGGTGATGTTCCAGCTTCTCACAGGCCACCTGCCATTCGAGTCCGACAACAACTACAGCCTGCTCTATCGCATCGCCAACGAGACCCCGCCGCTGCCCTCCGAGCTGCGCCCCGAGGTGCCCGAGGCGCTCGATGCGATCGTGCGCCGCGCAACCGAGAAGGAGCTCGACCGCCGCTACCAGAGCTGGTCGGAGTTCTCGCACGATCTCGCCCTCGCGTTTCGCAACCGCAGCGTCGCCGTCGACCGGCGGACGACGCCCGAGGCGGAGAAGTTCGAGACCCTGCGCGCGATGCCCTTCTTCCGCGACTTCGCCGACGCCGAGCTGTGGGAGGTGATCGGCCTGTCGCAGTGGAGCCGCGCCCAGCCCGGCACGGTGGTGATGAAGGAGGGCGAGGCCGGCGATTCGTTCTGCTTTCTCGCCGAAGGCGAGGCGCGGGTGAAGAAGCGAGGCCGCCTGCTCAACGTGCTCAGCGTCGGCGAATGCTTCGGCGAGGTCGCGCTGTTCTCGGCCTCGAGCGGCGTGCGCTCGGCCTCGGTGGAGGCGACGACGCCGATCGCGCTCATCACCATCCGCGCCCGCGCCCTGCGCCGCGCCGGCGACACCTGTCGCATGCACTTCTACAAGGCCTTCCTCGAAGTGCTCGCCACCCGGCTGTCGATGGCGAGCGCGCGCATCGCCAACCTATGAAGCCCTTCCCCGCCCAGGCCGCCATCGAGCACGCCATCCGCGACGCGCGCGGCGAGGCTTTCGGCGCGACCGACTGGGCGCCGGTCGGCGGCGGCTGCATCCACCAGGCGATCACGCTCGACGATGGCAAGCAGCGGTTCTTCGTCAAGCTCGACACTCTCGAACGCCAGGCGATGTTCGCCGCCGAAGCCGACGGTCTTGCCGCCATCGCCGCCACCGGCGCCTTGCGCACGCCGAAGGTCGTCGTCGCAGGCAGCGACGGGCAATACGCCTTCCTCGTCCTTGAACACCTGGAGATGCGTCCGCT
>JBFGZP010000447.1:0-2347 GCA_041586695.1 Thauera sp. | reverse complement strand
CGACTTCATGGCGCCCGGACGCCCGGGCGACGTGCTGATCGCCGAGGCGAAGGAGGTCTTCCTTGCCGGCCGCACCGGCGTGTACGACATCACCGTGACCAACGACAGGGGCGAGCTGCTCGCGGTGATGCGCGGCAAGTCCTACCGCATCAAGGGTCGGCCGGTGGTCGAACTCTGAGTGCCACCCATACACAAGAACTGAACGGACCAACAAGACAGGGAGCCGAGGAGACAAATATGCCGGTGAGCACCTATTCCGCGCCCGAACTCGCGCCGATCGGGAAGGCGAGCATCGACGACCTGCGCGTGCCGCAACTTCCGTCGACGCCGCCTTCATCTGCGGCCGCGGCGCGATGATCGACGAGGTCGAGGCCGGCTACGTGCGTACCTGCCTGGCCCATCCGCTGACCGAGCGGGTGGTGATCAGCTACGACGATCGCTGACGGCCGCCGCATGCCTGTCCGGTGAGCGGCCTCATCCGAGAGCAAGGCAGAGGGAACATGGCACGGGGAAAATCTCACAGCTTCGAACATCAGCGCGGCGTCATCCTGACGGAGGCGGCGCGGCTGTTCGCCGACCGCGGCTTCCACAACGCCTCGATGGCGGAGCTTGCCAAGGCCTGCGGCGTGTCGAAGGCGCTGCTGTATCACTACTACCGCGACAAGGAGCAGATCCTGTTCGACATCGCCGACAGCTACATCGAGCAGTTGCTGGCGATCGTCGCGGAGGTCGAGGCGCAGGGCCTCGACCCCGAGGAGCGGCTGGCCGAGCTCGTGCTGCGCTTCATGGCCGAGTACGAGCATTCGCAGTGCCAGCACATGGTGCTGGTGCAGGACGTGAAGTTCCTGCAGGCGGAACAGGCGGATCTCGTCACCGCCAAGCAGCGCAAGGTGGTCGCCGCCTTCGCCGCGACGATCGAAGGGCTCGAGCCGGGGCTGAAGCAGCGCCAGCTCGACAAGCCCGTGGCGATGATCCTGTTCGGCATGATCAACTGGACCTTCACCTGGCTGAAGGCTGACGGGAAACTCACCTACGCCGACATGGCGCCGGTGGTCACGACCATCCTGCTCGACGGCGTCAGGGGGCTCGACAGGCAGGGCGCCAAGACCGGGCAGCAGGCCGCGTCGAAGGTTTAAGACAGCGCCCCGGCCGCAGCTGCGGCCGGCAAAGAACAACGAGGGAGACGAGGGACATGAACGAAGTATTCATCTGCGACGGCATCCGCACGCCCATCGGTCGTTACGGCGGTGCGCTGTCCGGCGTTCGCGCCGACGATCTCGGCGCGCTGCCGATCCGGGCGCTGATCGAGCGCAACCCGTCGGTGGATTGGGCTGCGGTCGAGGACATCTACTACGGCTGCGCCAACCAGGCCGGCGAGGACAACCGCGACGTGGCGCGCATGGCCGGCCTGCTCGCCGGGCTACCGGTCGACGTGCCGGGCTCGACGCTCAACCGCCTGTGCGGATCGGGCATGGACGCCCTGGGCACAGCGGCGCGCGCGATCAAGGCCGGCGAGGCAGAGCTGATGATCGCCGGCGGCGTCGAGAGCATGAGCCGCGCACCCTTCGTCATGGGCAAGGCCGACAGCGCGTTCTCGCGCGCGGCGAAGGTCGAGGACACCACGATCGGCTGGCGCTTCGTCAATCCGCTGATGAAGGCGAAGTACGGCATCGACTCGATGCCCGAAACCGCCGAGAACGTCGCCACCGACTTCGGCATCAGCCGCGCGGACCAGGACGCCTTTGCGCTGCGCAGCCAGCAGCGCTACGCGGCGGCCGCGGCGCGAGGCTTCTTCACCGGAGAGCTGTGCGCGGTCGAGATTCCGCGCAAGAAGGGCGAGCCGCTGGTCGTTTCGGCAGACGAGCATCCGCGCGAGACGACACTGGAGGCCCTGGCCAAGCTCAGGGGCGTGGTCCGCCCCGACGGCTCGGTGACCGCCGGCAATGCCTCCGGCGTCAATGACGGCGCCGTGGCCCTGCTCGTCGCCTCGGCCGCGGCGGCGCAAAAACACGGCCTGAGGCCGCGCGCCCGCGTCGTCGCCATGGCCACCGCCGGCGTCGAGCCGCGCATCATGGGCATCGGCCCGGCGCCGGCATCGGCAAAGGTGCTGGCAAAGGCCGGCCTCACCATCGACCAGATGGACGTCATCGAGCTCAACGAGGCCTTCGCCGCGCAGGCGCTGGCGGTGCTGCGCAAGCTCGGCCTCCCCGACGACGCCGCGCAGGTGAACCCGAACGGCGGCGCGATCGCGCTCGGCCACCCGCTCGGCGCTTCGGGCGCGCGCCTGGTGCTCACAGCGGTGCGCCAGCTCGAGGCCACCGGTGGCCGCTACGGCCTGTGCACGATG
>JBFGZP010000446.1:0-2349 GCA_041586695.1 Thauera sp. | reverse complement strand
CTGCGCTACTTCCAGAGCCAGCCCTGGCCGTTTCCCAATTCGCTGATGGTCGCCTTCTTTGCCGACTATGCCGGCGGAACGCTGACGCCGGATCAGGATGAGATCGAAGCCGCAGGATGGTTTTCGGTCGATGCGCTGCCGCTGCTGCCCGACCGGGTCAGCATTGCGCGGCGTCTCATCGAGGCCGCGCTCGCGAGCAAGCGGTAGGGGAAGGACCCCGGTGCTCGAGCCATCGATGCGCGCGGCCGGGCGTGCTGAAGGGCACTGAGGGGCACTGAGGGGCACTGAGGGCCACTAAGCGCGCGGCTCGAAGTGGTGCAGGATGCGTTGTGTGAGCCAGTCCTGGTTGCCTGGCCAGCTGCCGCCGAGGAAGCCGACGTGGCCGCCGTCGGCGGGGCATTCGAAGCGCACATCGGGCGACAGCTCGGCACGCCGGGGCAGGGCGGCCGGGGGCACGAAGGGGTCGTTGGCCGCCTGCAGCAGCAGGGTGGGGCGGTGGATGGCACGCAGCCAGGGTTTGCTCGAGGCGCGCCGCCAGTAGTCGGCGGCGTCGGCGAAGTCGTGCGCGGGCGCGGTGTAGGCGTCGTCGAACTCGAACAGCGTGCGCGCTTCGCGGATACGCCTGGCGTCGAACATATGCGGGTACTGCGTGCACTTGGCCAGGGCCTTGCGCTTCAGCGTGTCGAGAAAGTGCTGGGTGTAGATACGGTTGAAGCCGCGCGCCAGGGCGTGGCCGGAAACCGTCAGGTCGAGCGGCGCGCACACCGAGACGGCGCGCTCGACGAGGGGCTCGAAGCCGGATTCGCGCTCGCCCAGCCACTTCAGCAAGGCGTTGCCGCCGAGCGAGACGCCGGCGGCGAACAGCGGCGCGCGGCAGGCAATGGCGCGCAGGCGGCGCAGCAGCCAGCCGATCTCCTCGGTGTCGCCGGAGTGATAGGCGCGCGCGAGGCGGTTGGGTTCGCCGCTGCATCCGCGAAAATGCGGCACGACCCCGCGCCAGCCGCGCTCGGCGACGGCCCGCATCAAGCTGCGGGCGTAGTGCGAGCGGCTCGAGCCCTCGAGGCCGTGGAACAGCACCACCAGCGGAGCGTTGGCGGGGCCGTCGACCCAGTCCAGATCGATGAAGTCGCCGTCCGGTGTGTCCCAGCGCACGCGCCGGTAGGCGGGCGTGCCGCCCTTGCGCGCGAGCGGCCAGATGGTCTGTAGATGGGCGCCGGGCAACCACGGTGGCGCGCGGTAGGTCGGCGCGTGTGACATGGCCTAGTGCACCACGCGGGGGGCGATGTCGCCGTGGTCGGGGAGGGTGGGCAGCGGCGAGGCGTGGTGCAGGACCATGCGCCAGCCCAGCGCGCCGCGGATGTAGGCGTTGGTGGCGACGATCGGCGGGCCTTCGCGCATGTCCCCCTCGAGGCCGATGTGCTCGTAGACGCTATGCACCGCGGCCATCGGGTTGGCGCTGACCACCGTGTGCTCGATCGACACGCGCAGGCGGCTGCCGCCGGCGAAGAGCTGGCGCCAGATGTCGCGCACCGCGGCGAGGCCGGTGATGCGCGGGCCGCCGGGATGGATGCAGACCACTTCCTCGTCCTCGGCCCAGACCGTCATCATCTTGTCGAGGTCGGAGCGGGCGAGGGCGTCGTAGAAGGCGGCTTCGGCGTCGGCGGCCGAGGTGTAGATCGGTTTGCTCACGATGGTCGATCCGAAAGGCATGAAAAGGAAACGGGGGCCTGATCGCCCCCGTGTCGTTCATGCACGAAGCGTCTGGACCCTTCGCCTCAATGATGCCCCTTCGGCCGCTCGCCGGCGAAGACATAGTGCGCACTGCAGTACGGGCAGGTCGCCTCGCCCGTGGTCAGCACGTCGAGAAACACGCGCGGGTGCCGGGCCCACAGCGGGGCGCCGGGTTGCGGGCAGTACAGGGGCAGGTCCTTCGCGCCGACGGCGACGGGCTGCTTCAGATCGGTGTTTTCAGCCATGCGGGGTTCTCCGGTCGTTTCGGCTCAGACGTAGGCCAGCCACTTCTCGTACTCGGGGGCACGGCCATTGACGATGTCGAAGAAGCGCGCCTGGATCTTGGTGGTGATCGGGCCGCGCTTGCCTTCGCCGATGGTGCGGTCGTCGAGCTCGCGGATCGGCGTCACTTCGGCAGCGGTGCCGGTGAAGAAGGCCTCGTCGCAGATATAGATGTCGTCGCGGGTGAGGCGCTTGGTGTGGACCTCGTAGCCAAACTCGCGCGCGATGTTGATCACCGAGTCGCGGGTGATGCCGGTGAGCGCCGAGGCGATCTCGGGTTCGTAGATCTTGCCGTCCTTGATCACGAACAGGTTCTCGCCCGCGCCCTCGGCGACG
>JBFGZP010000445.1:0-2353 GCA_041586695.1 Thauera sp. | reverse complement strand
GTCGTTACGGCACCGACCAACGGCGCGGCCGGCATTGTTCCCGCGGTGCTGCATTACTACACGCGCTTCACTCCCGGTGCGAACGAAGAGGGGGTGATCCGCTTCCTGCTCACGGCCGCCGCGATCGGCATTCTCTACAAGGAGAACGCATCGATCTCGGGCGCCGAAGTGGGGTGTCAGGGCGAAGTCGGCGTGGCCTGTTCGATGGCTGCCGGTGCGCTGACGGAAGTCCTTGGCGGCACGCCAGAACAGGTCGAGAACGCCGCCGAGATCGGGATGGAGCACAACCTGGGTCTGACCTGCGACCCGGTCGGGGGACTCGTTCAGGTGCCGTGCATCGAGCGCAACGCGATGGGCTCGATCAAGGCCATCAACGCCGCACGCATTGCGCTGCGTGGCGACGGCACGCACTTCGTGTCCCTCGACGAGGTCATCAAGACGATGCGCGAGACCGGCGCGGACATGAAGCTGAAGTACAAGGAAACCGCGCGCGGCGGTCTTGCCGTGAACGTCATCGAGTGCTGATGGCAAGGCCACGAACCCACCTGAATCGACAAGGAACAACGATGAGCGACAACCACACCGACGCGCCCATGCTGCGCACCCCGCTGTACGATCTGCATGTTTCGCTGGGCGGCAAGATCGTGCCCTTCGCGGGCTATGCCATGCCTGTTCAGTACCCCACCGGGATCATGAAGGAACACACCCACACGCGTACCCAGGCCGGCCTGTTCGACGTTTCGCACATGGGGCAGGTGCGCCTGACCGGACCCGACGCGGCCGCGGCGCTGGAAAGCCTGGTCCCGGTCGACATCATCGACCTGCCGGTGGGCATGCAGCGCTACGCCATCTTCACCAACGAGCGCGGCGGCGTCATGGACGACCTGATGGTGGCGAATTTCGGCGACAGCCTGTTCCTGGTGGTCAACGCCGCGTGCAAGGCGCAGGACATCGCGCACATGCAGAAGCATCTCGCCGGTCGCTGCCAGATCGAGGTGCTGGAGGACCGCGCACTGCTCGCCCTGCAAGGCCCGGCGGCGGCGACCGTGATGGCGCGCCTTGCCCCGGAAACGGCGGACATGATCTTCATGAATGTCGCGATCGTCACCCTGGTCGGCGTGGAGTGCTACATCAGCCGTTCCGGTTACACCGGCGAAGACGGCTACGAGATCTCGGTGCCGGCCGACAAGGCCGAGGCCCTCGCGCGTGAGCTGCTGAGCTATCCGGAAGTGGCGCCGATCGGTCTGGGGGCGCGTGACTCGTTGCGGCTCGAGGCCGGCCTGTGTCTTTACGGCCACGATCTCGATGCCGATACCTCGCCGGTCGAAAGCAGTCTGCTGTGGGCGCTGTCGAAGTCGCGCCGTGCCGATGGTGCGCGTCCCGGCGGCTATCCCGGTGCCGATGTGGTGTTCCGTCACATCGCCGACGGCGTCGCCCGCAAGCGCGTCGGCCTGCTGCCGCAATCGCGCGTGCCGGTGCGCGACGGCGCGGATCTGGTCGACGAGAGCGGGCGCAAGGTCGGCACCGTCACCAGCGGCAGCTTCGGTCCGACGCTGAGCGCGCCGGTCGCGATGGGCTATGTCGAAACCGCGTTCGCGAAGCCGGGTGCCAAATTGTCGGCGATCGTGCGCGACAAACCGGTGCCGGTCGAGGTCGCCAAGACGCCTTTTGTCCCGCAGCGCTACTACCGCGGCTGATGCACGACAGGGCGACCCTCGCGGGCCGTCCGCCAACGAGGGCAGCAGTTCATGGACACCCGACCCCACTACCCGCAAGCCGGCGTCAAACGGCGCGGCGCCGAAAAGATGGCGCGCCTGCCGATCAAGATCGTTCCGATCGCACCGGCCGGGCGCTTGCGCAAGCCGGAATGGATCCGCGCCGCTTTTCCCGGCATGCAAAGCGTGCGCCAGCTCACCGGCGCGTTGCGCGAGACCCGCCCCCCCGCCACGACGAGGATCCCGTCATGAGCACCCCAAGCCCTTCATCGGCACCCGTGCCGGAATTCATCCTTGCCGTGGCCTGCCGCAGCGCCAAGGGGCAGGTGGCCGCGATTTCCGGCTTCCTCGACGAGCGCGGATGCTACATCAAGGAATTCGCGGTATTCGACGACGACCTCGAAGACCGCTTCTTCGTGCGGTGCGTGTTCCAGGGCGAAAGCGGGCGCACGCCCGCGCTGGCAGTGCTGCGGGATGCCTTCGAACCGATTGCAGAGCGCTTCGGAATGGACTGGACACTGCGCGACGCCGCCACGCTACCGCGCGTCCTCATCATGGTGTCGCGCTTCGATCACTGCCTGAATGACCTTCTCTACCGCTGGCGCATGGGCGAGTTGCGCATGGAGATTGCGGCGATC
>JBFGZP010000444.1:0-2354 GCA_041586695.1 Thauera sp. | reverse complement strand
GCTTCCTGCAGGCCGCGAGCCGCCAGCAGGCGTGCCTGCGCGCGCAGGGCGAGGCTCAGGTGCCGCGGGTGCTGGGGAAGTGTCGGATTCATGCTGGGCTGCTCGGGGCGAGACAATGGATTCTTGTCGGCAACTACGGCATCGATAGGGTGAACTTGAGCGCTGGGGAGGGGGCGATCGGGCAGGCGTCGTGCACAAAGTCACGAAAAGGCGTTGCAGCGGCGCGCGCCTGCGCGCCTCGGATGGTTTCTTGGGCGCGTGCCTGGAAGCGGCCGAGCCTCGTGCCCGACACAGCGCCCGATGTCTTCGACGAGGCATCCGGGGGTATGCTCCTGCATGCGCCGATCCGGCAGCGGCCGGCGCGGGCGCAGCCGGCCGGCACCGGCGTCGATGAGGGAAAAGGACGAGGAGGGCGGACGATGGAACTGGGACTGACGGACAAGGTGGTGCTGGTCACCGGTGGCAGCAAGGGCATCGGCCTCGCCTGCGCCTGCGGCTTCGCGGCCGAGGGCGCGCGGGTGGCGATCGCGTCGCGCGACACAGCCAACCTCGAGCGCGCGGCGACCACGCTTCGCGCCAGCGGGGCGGAGGTGCTGTGCGTCGTCGTCGACCTCGAGCAGGCGGCGCAGGCAGCGGGGATGGTGCGCGAGGTCGAGGATCGGCTCGGGCCGATCGACGTGCTGGTGAACTCGGCCGGCGCGGCGCGGCGCACGCCCCCCGAAGAGCTTACCGCCGCGCACTGGCATGCGGCGATGGATGCGAAGTACTTCACCTATGTCCACGCCATGGATGCGGTGCTGTCCGGCATGGCGCAGCGCGGCAGCGGCGTGATCGTCAACGTGGTCGGCATGGGCGGCAAGCTGGCGTCACCCATCCACCTGCCCGGCGGCGCCGCCAACGCCGCGCTGATGCTGGCCAGCGCCGGGCTGGCGAACGCGTTCGCCGCCAAGGGCGTGCGCGTCAATGTGGTGAACCCCGGCGCGACCGCCACCGACCGCATGCAGGAGGGTCTGGCGGCCGAGGCGCGGATGTCGGGGCAGGACGTCGATACCTTGCTGCAGCAGCGCATGCGGGCGATGCCGCTCGGTCGCATCGCCCGCCCCGAGGACGTCGCCGACATGGTCGTGTTCCTGGCCTCGGCGCGCGCCAGCTATGTCAGCGCCGCGGTGATCTCGCTCGACGGCGCGGCGACGCCGACGGTCGTCTGAGCCGCCCATCCGCAGATCGACAGCAAGGACGAGAATGAACGACACGATCCCGCCGAAGATCGACTGCCACGTGCATGTCTTCGATCCGGCGCGTTTTCCCTATGCGGCCGACACCTTCTACCGGCCAACGGGCGGGGAGTTCGGCACGGCGAAGCAGTTCGGTGCGCTGCTCGACGCCCATGCGGTGCACCTTGCCCTTATCGTCGACCCCAATTCGGGCTACGGCCTCGACAACCGCTGCCTGCTAGACGCGCTCGCCCAGGGTGAAGGCCGCTACAAGGGTATTGCCGTGGTGCGCAACGATGCCAGCCGCGCCGAGCTGCAGGACCTGCAGGCTGCAGGCGTAGTCGGCGTCGCCTCCAACGTCGCCCTGGCCGGGGTCGACTTCTACCGCGACACCGGTCCCTTGCTCGAGCGCCTGCGCGAGCTCGGCATGTGGGCGCAGGTCCAGGTCTAGGGTGGGCAACTCGTCGCGCTGGCGCCGATGCTGCGCGACAGCGGCGCCAGCCTGCTGTTCGACCACTGCTGCCGCCCGGACCCGCGTGCGGGCCTCGACCAGGCCGGCTTCGCGGCCCTGCCCGGCCTCGGCGACAGCGGGCGCGCGCCGCGCGGTGTGGTGGGAGACGCCGCGGCGGCTGTTCGGGTTCGGGGCGTGAGCGACAGCGGCCGCCGGCGCGACGCGGTGCCGGGGGACGTCGTCGGTGAACAATCAATCATCGGGGAGGTAGGGAAGTGAAGCGTATCGACCATGGTTTGGGCGGTCCTGCGGACGTGATGAAGCTGATCGAGGACGAAACCCCTTCGCCCGCAGCCGGCCAGGTGCTGATCGAGGTGCACTATGCCGGCGTCAATCGCCCCGACGTGCTGCAGCGCGCCGGCGCCTACCCGCCGCCGCCGGGGGCGTCGCCGCATCTCGGGCTGGAGGTGTCGGGCACCGTCGCCGCCGTGGGCGAGGGCGTCACCGACTGGAAGGTGGGCGACGAGGTCTGCGCGCTGACCCCCGGCGGCGGCTACGCCGAGTTCTGCGTCGCCGATGCCCGCCATTGCCTGCCGGTGCCGGCAGGTCTGTCGATGCTGCAGGCGGCGGCCCTGCCCGAGACCTATTTCACCGTGTGGGCCAACGTGTTCGATCGTGCCCGGCTCGCG
>JBFGZP010000443.1:0-2363 GCA_041586695.1 Thauera sp. | reverse complement strand
CGGCCTGCTTCAGCAAGTTGGCCGGGTTTCGCCCGCCCGGTCCAGCCTGCAGTTCAATTCACGCCTTGCGCGTCGCGAAGTCGCGCATGAATTCGACCAGCGCCTGCACCCCGGCGAGCGGTATCGCGTTGTAGATCGATGCGCGCATGCCCCCGACCGACTTGTGCCCCTTCAACTGCACCAATCCGGCGTCGCGGGCTTCCGCCAGGAAGCTGTCATTGAGCGATTCGTCAGCGAGAAAGAAGGGCACGTTCATGCGCGAGCGACACGCCGGCTCGACCGGGTTGGAGTAGACATCACTTCCGTCGACGAAATCGTACAACAGCTTCGCCTTGGCGATATTCTGCGCCTCGATGGCGGCCAGGCCGCCCTGACGCTTGAGCCACCGGAACACCAGACCGGCGATGTAGATGCCATAGGTCGGCGGCGTGTTGTACATCGAGCCGTTTTCCGCCACCACCTCGTAGTCGAAGGCGCTCGGGCAGTGCGGCGAGGCACGACCGAGCAGATCCTCGCGCACGATCACGATCGTCAGCCCTGCCGGACCGATGTTCTTCTGCGCGCCGCCGAAGATCAGGCCGTATTTCGACACATCGATCTGCCGCGAAAGGATGTGCGAGGACATGTCGGCGACCACCGGCACCTCGCCGCGCCCGAGCTGGGCCAGATCGGGCTCGAACGGGTATTCCACGCCGCCGATGGTCTCGTTGGTGCAGGTGAAGACATAGGCCGGATCGGCGGACATCGTCCAGTCGGCCATCGGCGGCACGGTGGTGAAGCCGCTCGCCTCGGCGCTCGCGGCGATGTTCGCCTGGCCGTAGCGGCGCGCCTCCTGTTGCGACTTCACCGACCATGAACCGGTGACGACGTAGTCGGCCACGCCCTTGTCGCCCATCAGGTTGAGCGGAATGATCGCATTCTCGGCGATCGCCCCGCCCTGCATGAAGAGGACGCGGTAGTTCGCCGGCACGGCGAGCAGTTCGCGCAGGTCGGCCTCGGCCTGCTCGGCGATCGACGTGAACTCCTTGCCACGATGGCTCATTTCCATCACGCCCATGCCCGCGCCGCGCCAGTCGAGCATTTCCTCCGCCGCCTGGCGCAACACCTCTTCGGGCAGGGCCGCCGGCCCGGCGCTGAAATCCCACACGCGAGCCATCACTCGCCTCCCTGCTCCGGCGCCTCCGGCGTATCGTCCGGGCCGGCACCGCCATCCTCGACAGGCGCATCCGCCTCCCCGGCCTCGCCGATGACCGCCATCACCTCGTCCGACTCGGCCACCTTCTCGATGCTCGCCAGCCAGGTGCCTTCATCGAGGTTGATCAGGGTCACGCCCTGGGTCGAACGCCCCATCTCGCGGATCGTCTGCACCTTGGTGCGGATCAGGACCGCCCCGGTCGAGATCAGCATCACCTCGTCGGTCGGATCAACCAGCACCGCACCCACCAGCTTGCCGTTGCGGTCCGAGGTCTGGATCGCGATCATGCCCTTGGTGCCGCGCCCGTGGCGGGTGTATTCGGCAACCGGCGTGCGCTTGCCATAACCGTTCTCGGTAGCGGTCAGCACCGCCTGCGATTCGCCCTTCGCCACCAGCATCGCGATGACCCGCTGGCCATCTTCCAGCATCATGCCGCGCACGCCGCGCGCGTCACGCCCCATCGGCCGCACGTCGGTCTCGGCGAAGCGCACCGCCTTGCCGGCGTCGGAGAACAGCATCACGTCGCACTGGCCATCGGTGATCTCGACGCCGATGAGGTGATCGCCGTCATCGAGATTGACCGCGATGATGCCCGCCTTGCGCGGATTGGAAAACGCCGTCAGGGCGGTCTTCTTCACCGTCCCCTCGGAGGTCGCCATGAAGACGAAATGGTCGTCGTCGAACGCGTGCACCGGAAGCACGGCGGTGATCTTCTCGCCTTCGACCAGCGGGAACAGGTTCACGATCGGCTTGCCGCGCGAGTTGCGCGTACCCTCGGGCACCTCGTACACCTTCAGCCAGTAGGCGCGGCCGCGGCTGGAGAAGCACAGCACGGTGTCGTGGGTATTGGCGACGAACAGGTGATCGATGAAGTCCTCGTCCTTCATCGAGGTCGCCTGCTTGCCGCGACCGCCGCGGCGCTGCGCGCTGTAGTCGGCCAGTGGTTGCCTCTTGAAGTAACCGGTGTGGGACAGGGTCACGACCATGTCTTCCGGCGTGATCAGGTCCTCGATGTTGATCTCGGCGGTGTTCATCACCAGTTCCGAGCGACGCGGGTCGCCGAACTGGTTGCGAATGCCGGTGAGCTCGGCAACGATGATCTCGGTGATACGTTCCGGGCGGGCCAGGATGTCGAGCAGGTCGGTGATGATGTCCATCACTTCGCGGT
>JBFGZP010000442.1:0-2363 GCA_041586695.1 Thauera sp. | reverse complement strand
GTGACGGATGGCGTGGGCATCGCGTGGGAACTCATCGTCCCCAAGGTCAGCGTCAACAACAGGGACAATCCCGGCAACGACGTGAGCGGGATCGCCGACCTGCTGACCGGTCCTGCGTTCTGGATCAAGCCGAACAAGAACTGGACGCTCGGTACGGACATGTTCTTCGTCCAGGTACCTGTCGGCGATCGTGATCTGCGTGCAAGCCGCTGGAACGTCGTCGCCTCGGTCTTCTGGGACGGGCAGTTCGACAAGTTCAACTGGACCGGCAACCTCGGCGCGACGCTCTACGGCCCGAGCGAGCGCAAGGGCACGGCGGCCCCGGCTGACGACTATTACTTCAACAACCGGTTCGGATACCAGATCACGCCGTTGCTCGAGCCGTATGTCGGACTGGACTATGCGTGGAGAAACAGCAAGTCCGGTTCCCCCAGCGCAAACGAGCTGGTCGGGACGGTCGGGGTGATGTTCCACCTGGCGCCGCACTACCACCTCGCGGTTCACTATCAGGGGGGCATCGATGGCAAGAACATGCCCGTGTCGAACAACCTGAACTTGCGCTTCGCGTACGTCTTCTGACCCAGGGGACGCGGTGTGGCTTCCGCCTTTCGCCGCGACGGCTCCGGCCGCCGCGGCGGAGCGGGGCCACACTGCATCCTCGCCGCCACAACGCCATGGCCTCCAATCGTTTCCGAAGCGGCAGCGCCCTGAGCCTGGGTACCCGCCTCGGGTCGACCCTCGCCCTCGCGATCGCACTCATGCTGCTTGCCAGCGTCATCTGGTGGGGGCATCAGACGCGCCGCTCGATCGAGGAGGAAGTACGCGCCGCGAGCCATGTCGCACAACAGTGGCTGGTCGTACTGATCGGTGAGACCCAGCCTGACGCCAACGAAGGGGCGACCCGACTCATGGCCCATCTTCGGGCGGTCGGGCGCATTCGCGCCAATCAGCTCGAGGTGGTCGCTGAGGACGGATCGACCCTCTACTTGTCGCCCGAGTCGACCTACAAGTCCGGCCGTTACGCGCCCGACTGGTTCGCTGACTGGATCAGTCCCTCCCTGCCGGTACGCGAATTCCCGGCCGGGGAGCGCAGGATCCTGCTGCGGCCCGATAGCTCGCGGTCGGTACTCGATGCCTGGGACGACATCCGAGCTGCCGCAGGCACCGCCCTGGCGCTGCTGATGATCGCCGCCTTCAGTGCGCGAGCGGCGCTGAACCGGGCGCTGAAACCGCTCGCCGAAATCCATGAAGCACTCTCTCGAGGCGCGAACGGGCGCTTCGACCTCCGGCTTCCACACTACGGTGTCGCCGAACTCGATCGCGTCGCCGCCAGCTACAACCGCCTGGCCGATGCGCTCGATCAGAGCCGTGCGCAGAACCATCGCCTCGAAGAGGATCAGGCCTTCGTGCGCCGCCTCCAGGCCCGGATCGAGCAGGAGCGGCAACTGATCGCGCGGGAACTGCACGACGAACTCGCGCAGGCGATAACGGCGGTGCGCGCGATCTCCGGCGCACTCATGCAGCGCAGCGAGGACGAGCCGCAGGTCTACGGCAGCGCCCAGGCCATTCTGGCGATGACCGGCCAGATGCAGGACGGCGTGCGCAACATCCTGCAGCGACTGCGGTCTTCGGCGGACCCCGCGGGCGAGATTGGCGAGGAGGTCCTGGCGTACTGCCGGCTCTGGTCTCGCAATTATCCGCACATCACGATCGAATCCCATGCCGCAGCGAACGCACCCGCAACCGGAGAGCGTGTGCGCAGTGCGGTGTTGCGCCTGCTCCAGGAAAGCCTCACCAACGTCGCCCGACACTCGGGCGCCTCGCGCGTCGGCGTGCGGCTCGAGTTCACGGACGAGACCCTAGTGCTCGAGGTCCGTGACGACGGCTGCGGGCTTGGCGAGACCGAAAAGCGCGGGCACTACGGTCTCGTCGGCATGCGCGAGCGCGTCGCCGAACTGCAAGGCGCGCTCCAGCTGCACACGCCACCGGGCGGGGGATTGCGCGTCCGGGCCTATCTGCCACTGTCGCCGTCGCCGTCGCGAGAGGAGTCCACTGATGGGCTGTGCGCTTGAGAATCTTCGTCTGATCTTGGCCGATGACCATGCTGTCGTGCGCATGGGCTTCCGCATGCTGCTCGAAGGGGCGGGGGCGGCGGTGGTGGCTGAAGCCGCTTGCGGCGAGGACGCCGTTGCCCTCTTCGCCGAGCATCGTCCGAACGTGATGGTGATGGATGTCACCATGCCCGGGCTTGGCGGCCTGGGTGCCCTCGAGCGGCTGATCGCGCATCATCCCGCTGCCCGAGTCCTGATGTTGTCCGCCCATTTCGATGCACAGACTCCGCTTCGGGCATTGAAGGCGGGCGC
>JBFGZP010000441.1:0-2376 GCA_041586695.1 Thauera sp. | reverse complement strand
GTCTTCGATCGCGCCACGTTCGTGGCGCGTCTTGCTGGCGTGCTCCATGATCATCGGTGTTGGAGTCGGTTCGGCGGGTCCGGCGTGGTCCGACGAGCGCGTGCGCGCCACGGAGGCATCGTCGGCACGCGAACTGCAGCGCATCGAACTGCGCCGCGCGCTGAGCAGCAATTGGGAGCCCGGCGACAGCAACCGTGCGCGGCGGAGCCTTTCTGACGAAGAGCGTCGCGCACTGCGCCGCGACCTGCGCGACGCGATGCGTGGCGCCTACCCCGACGACGGCCGCGTCAAGCCGCGGCGCTGAGCGATTTTCCACCGGTTCGCCGCGCTCGACGTCGTTGCCCTGCCGCGCGGCCTCCGCGCTCCGAAGTGCGCAATCTGCTGGATCCGCATCATGCGCGCCAGTGAGCCAGTAGAATAGCGCCCGCATGAACATCCTATCGATCGAAACCTCGTGTGAACAGGGCAGTGTCGCGCTGATGACGGGCGAAGCTCTCATCGTTCGCCGGCTCGAAGGCTCGGCGACTCACTCCGAAAGTATCCTGCTCGCCATCCGTGAATTGCTCGCCGAGGCCGGGATCGTGGCTGCTAGGCTCGATGCGGTAGCCTTCGGCAGCGGCCCCGGGGCCTTTACCGGCTTGCGACTGGCCTGCGGCGTGGCCCAGGGGTTGGCGCTCGGCGCCGGCCTCGGCGTTGCCCCGGTCGCGAGCCTTGCGGCGCTGGCGTTGCAGGCGGGCGAGGCGCGTGTGTTCGCCGCGACCGACGCCCGCATGGGTGAGGTCTATTGCGAGGCCTTCATCGCGGGCGAGGACGGCTTACCGGTTTCTGCGGGCAAGCCGATCTGCTGCGCACCGGACGCGGCTTCTCTTCCCGAGGGACGCTGGTTCGGAATCGGCTCCGCCTTCGGTGTATATCCCGAGGTGCTCGCTCGACGTCTGCAAGCGCACTTGTCCGGATGCCTCGCCGACGCCGTGCCGCGCGCCGAAGAGGTGGCGCGCCTCGCTGCGCCGCTCGTGCGTAGCGGCGGACTGGTGGCTCCCGAATTCGCCGCGCCACTCTATGTGCGCGACAAGGTTGCATTCACGACCGCCGAGCGGCTGGCACGCGGAGGCAGGGCCTGATGGCCGCGAGCGCCGTGTTCGAGCCGATGACCGAGGCCGACCTCGACTGGGTGGTCGCACGCGAGGCTGAACTGCACCCATTTCCCTGGTCGCGCGGCAACTTCGCCGACTCGCTTGCCGCAGGTCACAGTTGCTGGCTCATGTGGTCCCTCGGGCAGCCGCTGGCCTACGCGGTGATGCTGATCGTGCTCGACGAAGCGCATCTGCTCGACATCAGCGTCGATCGCGCGGCACAGGGCAAGGGAGTCGGGCGCAAGATGGTCGATCACCTTCGTCAGGAGGCGCGCAACAACGGAGCCACGCAACTCTTTCTCGAGGTACGCCCCTCCAACCTGCGGGCAATCGCCCTGTACCGCAACATCGGCTTCGAGCAGATCGGGCGGCGGCGCGACTACTATCCCGCAGTGGGCGGACGCGAAGATGCCCTGGTGATGCGGGTGGGACTATGATCGAGCTGGCGACGAGACGACGCCGTGAAGCCGTCTTGCGGGAGATGGGGCTGGGACCGCTCTGGCGCTTGCGCGGCCGCGACGCCGAGGGCGGTCAGCAAGGAAGCGTCGAAGCGGTCCAGGAAGTGGCCCCAGCAGTCGCAAGTGCTGGCGTATCACTGGCCGGCACTGCGGGCTTGCACGATTCGGAAATACCTCAAGGTCGCCAGGCGCGCCCGGTGCAGTCCGCGGTCCGGCCGATATCGATGGACGCCCCGTCGACGCGCCCTGCAGCGCCCGGCGCCGGTCTACCGCGGTTTCCGCTGGTGAATCAGGGAGCACGCCTGCAGCGGGAACGGGCTGACCGCATCGGCACCCTCGAGTGGGATGCCCTGGAGGAGGACATCCGGGCCTGTCAGGCCTGCGGCCTGTGCGAGCGGCGCAGGCAGGCGGTGCCCGGCGTGGGGGATCGCCAGGCGCGCTGGATGCTGGTGGGCGAGGCGCCGGGCGCGGAAGAGGACCAGCGCGGCGAGCCCTTCGTCGGCCAGGCGGGCCGGCTCCTCGACAACATGCTCGCTGCACTCGGTCTCAAGCGCGGCGAGAGCGTCTACATCGCAAACGCGGTGAAGTGCCGTCCGCCCCACAACCGGACGCCGGAAGCGACAGAACTCTCGACCTGCCTGCCCTACCTGCGGCGGCAGATCGAACTCGTGCAGCCGACCCTGCTCGTCGCGCTCGGCAGGCCCGCGGCACAGGCGCTGCTCGACACCGAAATCCGCATCGGCGCCGCGCGCGGAAGGGCCTTCCGCCACGGCGACATCCCGGTG
>JBFGZP010000440.1:0-2380 GCA_041586695.1 Thauera sp. | reverse complement strand
TCGACCCGTCCCTCTTCGACCTTTCGCGCGAAGAAGCTCATCCCGGTGAGCGAACCACCCTCGCCGCGCAGCTTGTCGCGCCCGAGCCCGTGCGCCCTCTCGTCCGACGAAAAGTCCACCGCGTACGGGAACCCTGCCGAATAAGCCACGAGATCGATCTCCTGCGCCAGGCCGGTCGCCCCCAGATGCGCCTTGATCGGCGCCAGAACCCGCCGGCGGAACGCCTCCACGTCGATCGTATCCCCCGGCGGCAAGCCTTCGAGCCACAGCACATGCCGCTCCGGCAGGTCACGCAGCCGGATCCATGTGTTCGCGACCTGCAACGAGGCAGGCGAGTTCGCATTCACCACCAGCAGCGTCGTTTCCGGACCACCGCCGGCATTCGCCGCCGCCCATGGGGCCACGAGCCCGCAGCACATGCGCAACAGATTGCGGCCCCGATAGCCGAAAAGCATCTCTCCACCTCCAAGATCCACCGAGCGACTTGCCTCGATGTCGGAAAACTTTACATCGATGCGCCACGATCAAGCCAAGAATTCCTCGGCTACTCGAAGACAGTTTTGAAAACAATGTCTTATTTCCGTTCTTTCACGCCGGCGACATCAGGCTCGGTACTTGCTTTCGTCCATACCACCAGGCGGATTCATCAGCCTCGCCGTCTCAGCGCAATCTTTGGGACCCACTTCCAGGATCCAACTCATGAACATCAAGAACAAAGTCGCAGCGCTGACGGGCGTCGTCGCCATCCTGGCGCCCTCCTTCGCAACAGCCGCACCGATCACGCAGACCTTGCTGGCCGAAGACTTCGAAGCCGTCACCGGCGTCACCACCAGCACCACCATCCGCACCATCGGCAACATCACCACGACCACGCCCAGCCAGCTCGCCGGAAATCCCACCGTTGCCGTCACGAACACCGGCAATGCCACGGCAACGGCCGCAGCCGTCAACGTGCGTCGCGGCAACAACGCCATCGACGGCACCAGCGGCACCCCCACCCTGGGAAACAACACGTTCGACAACTTCTTCACCACGACGAACCGCTTCCTCGTCATCGGCGACAACACCGGCAACATCGGCGGCGCGCCCAACGGCGGGACCAACACGGCGGCATCGACGACGCTGTCGCTGAACTTCGCGCTCGCGTCGATCACGCTCAACTGGACAAACGCCATCTCCATCGGTTTCGACTACGTCTTCGATGCGAACAACCTCAGCAACCCCGACGACTTCATCGTCTCCCTCGTCCTGGCGGACAACAGCAGTGTCGAGCTGCTCAACTGGGCGGCGCCAAGCGCGGTCTCCCGCGGCACCTACTACGGCAGCCTGAGCTACCCATCGCTCTCGGCGGCGCCCGCCTTCCTCAACTTCCGTCTCATCGAGCGGAGCGGCAATGGCAGTTCCGCCGTCGGCCTCGACAACATCACGGTCACCGCGGTGCCCGAACCCACCTCGCTCGCCCTGGTCGGCCTGGGCCTGCTCGGGCTCGCCGCTAGGCGTCGAAGCATGTAGGCAACCCATGGCGAGGCGCATCGCAGCACTTCGGCGCGGCGCCTGCCGCGCCTTGTTTTTTGGGCGATAGCTCGGGCAGACTGCCGCAATACCCAGCGGTCTGCGACCCAAGGCCAATGAATATCCTCAGCGTCGTCGGCAGCTACCCGATCGGTACCCACCCCTTCATTCTCTGGCAGCTGCGGGGCGCAATCGACCTGGGACACGGCGTCACGGTGCTGGCGGCCACTGATGGCAATGCCGCCGGCGAGGACATGGCCGCGCGGCTCGAGTTGCCGTCCGACCTCTGCATCTACGCCAACGCGCGCACCTACCCGGTCTTGAACGCCAATCCCCGCCGACTCCTCCCACGCATCGCCCGTGCTGCCGACAAGTCGCGATACGGCCGCATCCTCGCCGAGCAGCGCAAGAGTTTCTTCTGCGACCTCCTGTCCCGCCCCGAATTGCAGCGCGCTGACCTCGTGCACGCCCATTTCGCGACCTGGGCAATCAACGTCGGGATCCCACTTGCGCGCCTTCTGCAGAAACCCTGCGTCGTCACGCTGCACACCGCCCTCGACGACACGCCGACCGAGTGGCTCAATTACATCCAGCGCGAGGCCAACGCCGTCGTCCTGGTAAGCGACGGCGAACTTCACAACTTCGCGGCCCGAACCGGCAGTGCGCACAAACTGCATCGGGTCTGGAACGGCGTGCCCCTGCCGCCCGCCCCACCACAGCACGCCGCCAGCGGGCTCGACCGCCCGCTGCGACTCGTCTGCGCCGGCCGGCTGGATCCGGCCAAGCGCGTGCTCGATATCGTCGAAGCCATGGCCCAGCTCGCCGCCGCCGGTATGCACTGCACACTCACCGTCTTCGGCGAGGGCCC
>JBFGZP010000439.1:0-2389 GCA_041586695.1 Thauera sp. | reverse complement strand
GGTAGTAGTGATACAGCAGCGCCTTCGACACGCCGCAGGCCTTGGCAAGCTCCGCCATCGAGGCGTTGTGGAAGCCGCGGTCGGCGAACAGCCGCGCCGCCTCCGTCAGGATGACGCCGCGCTGCTGTTCGAAGCTGTGAGATTTTCCCCGTGCCATGTTCCCTGTGCCTTGCTGTCGGATGAGTCCGCTCACCCGACAGGCATGCGGCGGTGGCCGTCAGCGGTCGTCGTAACTGATTACCACCCGCTCGGTCAGCGGATGGGCCTGGCAGGTAAGCACGTAGCCGGCGTCGATATCGGGCTGTTCGAGGGTGTAGTTCTTGTCCATGCGGACCTTGCCCTCCAGCACCTTGGCGCGGCAGGTGGAGCATACGCCGCCCTTGCACGAGAACGGCAGGTCCATGCCCGCGCGCAGCGCCACGTCGAGGATCGACGGGTCCTCGGCACGGAAATCCATCACGCGCTTGAGGCCGTCGGCGATGATCGTGATCGAGGCCTGCGCGGCGTCGCCCGGCTCGACGTGGTGGGGCGCGGCGGTGTCGGGAACGCCGAAGCGCTCGAGGTGGATGCGCTCCGGCGCCAGGCCGGCGCCGAGGAGGCCGGCCTCGACCTCGTCGATCATCGCGCCGGGCCCGCAGATGAAGGCGGCGTCGATGGTATCGGCCGGGATCAGGGTGTCGAGGAAGGAGGCGACGCGCGCCTGGTCGAGCCTGCCGTTGAACAACGGCACCTCCTGCTCCTCGCGCGAAAACACGTGATACAGGACGAAGCGTGTCAGGTAGCGGTCCTTCAGCTCTTCGAGCGCCTCGGCGAAGATCACGCTGTTCTGGCGGCGATTGCCGTAGACCAGCGTGAAGCGGCTGTTGGGCTCGGCGCGCAGGGTGGACTTGATCAGCGACATGATCGGCGTAATGCCGCTGCCTGCGGCGAAGGCCACGTAGTGCCTGGTGTTGGCCGGATCGAGTTCGGTGTGGAAGCGCCCTTCCGGGGTCATGACCTCGAGGACGTCGCCAACCCTGATCGCACCATTGGCCCAGGTCGAGAAGCGGCCGCCGTCGATCTGCTTGATCGCGACCCGCAGTTCGCCGTCGTCGACGCCGGCACAGATCGAGTAGGAGCGACGCAGCTCCTCGCCGTCGAGCTTCACCTTCAGGTTCAGGTGCTGGCCCTGCACGAAACGATAGTCCGCGGCCAGCTCGGCCGGCACGTCGAAGCGCAGGCTGATCGCCTCGGCGGTCTCGCGCCGCACCTCGGCGACCTTGAGCGGGTGGAATCGGGGGGGTGTCGTCATTGCGTGTATCTCCGGTGCCTGTCTGCGGCCGGCATGTCGGCCGGTTCGGTCAGATCGGTTTGAAATATTCGAAGGGTTCGAGGCAAGCCTTGCAGCGATACGTCGCCTTGCACGCGGTGGAGCCGAACTCGGACAGGCGCTCGGTGTCGTTCGATCCACAGCGCGGACAGGTGAGCACCTTCCTGACGAAGCGGATCGGTTGCTCACCGCCCACGGCCGCCTTGCCCGTGGGGGGCACGATGCCGTAGGCGCGCAGCTTCTCGCGTGCGGCATCGCCGATCCAGTCGCTGGTCCATGCCGGGTCGAGCCGGGTCTCGAGCTCGACCTCACCGGCGCCGGCCGCCGTCAGGCTGTCGCGAATGGTCTGGCCGATGACCTCGGTGGCGGGGCAGCCGGAATATGTCGGCGTCACCACCACCGTGATGCCGTCGGGTCGGCAGTGCAGTTCGCGCACGATGCCGAGCTCGACCACCGACACCACCGGCACCTCGGGGTCGGGCACCGTATCGAGCACCTTCCAGGCCTGGGCTTCGCTCAGCACGGCGTCACCAGCTCGCGCCCGGATAGGTACGCTGCATGTGCTGCATCGTCGCCAGCAGATGACCCATGTGCTCGGAGTGGCGGCCGAACTTGCCGAAGCTCTTGAACGGCGTCCGCGCCGGCACGACCAGGGTCGCCTCGGCCAGCACCGGCAGCACGGAGGCTTCCCACGCGGCTTCGAGCTCCCCCCACGCCGGGCCGATGGCGGCGGCGGCGATGGCGTCGTCGGTCGCGCTGGCGACAAACAGCTCGGCGGTGTAGGGCCACAGGTAGTCGAGCGCGGCCTGCGCCTTCTGGTGCGACACCTCGGTGCCATCGCCGAGACGGATCACCCACTCCGCAGAGTGCGTCAGGTGGTAGCGCGCCTCCTTCAGGCTCTTGGCGGCGATCGCGGCGAGCTCGGCGTCGGACGAGCGACCGAGCTTCTCCCACAGCAGCACCTGGAAGGCGCTGAAGAGGAAGTTGCGCACCGTTGTGCGGCCGAAATCCTCGTTCGGCACTTCGGCCAGGGTGAGATTGCGGTAGTCGCGCTCGACGCGCAGGAAGGCCATCTGGTCC
>JBFGZP010000438.1:0-2392 GCA_041586695.1 Thauera sp. | reverse complement strand
GGTATCGCCGGTCGGGATGACGGCGACCATGCCCACGAGCATGGCGAGCGCCGAGACCTGGTCCATGCCGTAGATGAAGGGCATGAGCAGCGACATGCCCGCGATTCCGCCCAGGCCGGGCAGGATGCCGACGCCCAGGCCGACCACGATGCCGAGCAGCATGTAGGCGAAGTGCTGAAACGATAGGAGGCCGACGAAGGCTTCCTGCATGGCTTCAAGCATGTATAACTCCTTTTTCGTGTGCCGCCGAAGCGCCCCGGCCGAAACGGGTCGAGCCAGGGCTCCGGCTTCCGTCCCGCCCTATCGGCGGGCTGGGAGCCGGAGCTTCATGCGGCTTTCCCTGGGTTCAGAAGCGCGCGTTGTACTCTTTCTCGAGCAGGTTGCGCACCCACTCGCGCGCCTTCGGATCGATCCTCGTACCTTCCCTGTACAGCGCCTCGCCGGCCTTGTCGGTGAGCTGCTCGTAGCCACCGAGCGCCTCCTCTTTGCCCGCCTGGTACTCGGGATCCTGCTTCATCTTGCGCACGGCCGAACGGTAGGCCTCGACGATCTCGTCCGGCGTGCCCTTGGGCAGAACCAGCAGCTTCTGCGCCGGGAAGCCCGCGATCAGGAAGGACTTGAACGCCTCCCACTCGATGCCCTCGGGCTTCTTGCCGGTAACGATCTCGATCGCCTCGCCGATGTGCGGCAGATCGGGGAAGGTCGGATCGCGCACCAGCTTGCCGTCGTCATCGGTCGTGCCCCAGCTGAACAAGGGCACCGCCTTGCCTTCCTCGACCATCGGCACCGAACTCTTCAAGTATGCGGAAGTGGTCTGGTAGTCGATATTGGCCTCGCCGCGCTCGAAGGCGAGGCGGCCATCGCCACGGCTCTTCATGCCGAACACGTGGTGCACCTCGAGACCGAGCAGGCGGAAGCCGAGCAGCGGCACGAGATCGAGCGAGGTCGCGCCCTGGCTGCCATAGACCAGACGCTGGCCCTTGAGCTTGTCCAGGTCGGCGAGCGACTTGACGCCCAGGCTGCTATTCACGTAGGCGACGCCGCCGGTGGGCGCGGCCAGCACGACCTTCCAGTCCTTGTAGTCGTACTGGACGCGCGGATCGCCGAGCAGGAAGGGGAACTGCGTCGACCCCGACGTGCCCAGCACGGTCAGGCCATCGGGCTTGGCGCGCGAGGCGAACTGGTTGCTGCCGGTGATGGAGCCGCCGCCGGGCACGTTCTTGACCACCACGATCGGATTGCCCGGCAGATACTTGGACAGGTAGGGCGCGTTGAAGCGGGCCCAGGTGTCGGAACCGCCGCCGACGCCGAACGGGATCACGAATTCGATGGTCTTGTCGGTGAAGTCCGCGGCCTGCGCCTGCGCAGCGCCGGGGACGGCGAAAGCGGCGGCGAGCGCCATGGACATGCCGATGAAGCTGCGGCGATTGATCGGAAACTCGTTGCTCATGTCTGCTCCTTTGGTTGATCGATTCATTTCGGTGTCTCCTCTATGACTTAGGGGGCGGTCGGCCTGGGGACCGACCATTGCGACTGCACTCGGGCAGATGAAACCATGGGCGGGGGCGGCGCCGGCCCGCGTTCAGTTGCGATTCGGCACGAAGACCGTGCCGCTGAGCAGCGGTCTTGCCGAAGTGATGATCGAGCCGCTGGTGATGACTGGCGTTCGCGTGAGCGGATCTGGCACGCTCAGGATCTCGCACTCCATCCTCCCGCTCGGGTGCTCGATGACGATCCGGTTGGCACTGGCTTCGTCGAGCTCGACCAGCTCTTCCGCGATGGTGTCGGGCGTGTGGCAAGCCGCCGCCAGCGCGAGCGCGCCGGAGGCGGCATGGACGGGATGACAGCTCGACGGCACGAAATAGCGCGATGCGATATTGCCGCCGCGACGCGGCGCGGCGATAACCGCGATCTTCGGCACGCCGCTGTCCGGCGCGGCCTCCATTCCCATCAGCGTCGCCGCCGCGAGGCGGATGTCTTCGAGCCGACGAAGAAAGTCCGCATCGTCGTCCAGCTCGTGCTTGCTCTCGTGTCCGCTCTTGCCCAGGGACGAGGCCTTGACAAAGACGATGGGAATGGCGAAATCGATGCACGTGACCGGCACGCCCAGGATCTGGTCCTGCGCATTTCCGGTCGGAAGCAGGCACCCTGTCTTCGTGCCCGCCGGGTCGAAAAATTGCAGCTCGATCGGGGCGCTCTTGCCGGGCACCCCATCGAGCTCGAAATTGCCGCTATAGGTCAGCTTGCCACTGGGCGTCTGCACAAGGGCATGGACGAGCTTGCCGCTGTTGATGTTGAGGATGCGGACCGTGGTGGTCGGGCTCGATGCCTGCACCATGCCCTGCTCGAGGGCGAAGGGCGCCACCGCCGCCAGCATGTTGCCGCTATTGGG
>JBFGZP010000437.1:0-2406 GCA_041586695.1 Thauera sp. | reverse complement strand
GTCTTCATCCAGGGCGGCGTGGGCGGCCTCGCCGCCGCGGTGTGCGCGCAACTGTGGGCGCGCCTGGGCGACCAGCGCGGCCGCTTCATCGTGGTCGAGCCGGACAAGGCCGCCTGCCTGTTCGAATCGGCCCGGGCGGGCAAGCCGGTCGCGGTGCACGGCGAGCTCGACACCCTGATGGCCGGGCTCGCCTGCGGCGAGGTCTCGCTCATCGCCTGGGAGGTGCTCAAGGCGGGCGCCGCCGACTTCCTCACGATCTCCGACAAGGCCGCGGTGGACTGCATGCGCCTGCTCGCCGACCCGCCCTGCGGCGACACGCCGCTGGCGGCCGGCGAGTCGGCGGTGGCCGGCCTCGCCGGGCTGCTGATCGCCGCCCAGCAGACCGACTTGCGCGCCGCCCTGGGGCTGGGGCCGAACAGTCGCGTGCTGCTCATCGGCAGCGAGGGCGCCACCGACCCCGAGCTCTACACCGAACTGGTCGGCCGCCCGGCCGAGGCGGTCGAAGGCGGCGCATCATGAAGCCGGCGCTCGCCATCGACCGCGAGCGCCTGCTCGCCCGCATCGACGCCCTCGCCGCGGTCGGCGCGATCCCGGGCGGCGGCTGCGCGCGACTGGCGCTGACCGACGAGGACCGCGCCGGGCGCGACCTGGTGAGCGGCTGGATGCGCGAACTGGGCCTGACGGTGACGGTTGACGCGATCGGCAACGTGGTCGGCACCCGCGCCGGGCGCACGGCCGGCGCGGCGGTGATGACCGGTTCGCACATCGACACGGTGCGCACCGGCGGGCGCTACGACGGCAACCTCGGCGTGCTCGCCGGCCTCGAGGTGATCGCCACCCTCAACGAGCGCAACATCGAGACCGAGCACCCGCTTGCGGTCGCCTTCTTCACCAACGAGGAAGGCGCCCGCTTCGCTCCCGACATGATGGGCAGCCTGGTGTTCACCGGCGCACAGCCGCTCGACGAGGCGCTGGCCACGCGCGGCATCGACGGCGCCACGGTGGGCTCGGAGCTGGCGCACATCGGCTATGCCGGCACCGCCCCGGTGCCGGCCGCCGCGCCGCGGGCCTTCGTCGAGCTGCACGTTGAGCAGGGTCCGGTGCTGGACGAGGAAGGCGGCGTCATCGGCGCGGTCGAATCGGTGCAGGGCATCTCGTGGACCGAGGTCGAAATCCGCGGCGTGTCCAACCATGCCGGCACCACGCCGATGCGCCTGCGTCACGACGCCGGCTGGGTGGCAGGTTCGATCATCGATTTCGTCCGTGAACTCGCGACCGAACTGGGCGGCGACCAGGTCGCCACGGTGGGCCGCATCGAGTTCTTCCCCAACCTGGTGAACGTGGTGCCCAACCGTGCCGTGCTCACCGTCGATCTGCGCAACACCGACGAGACCCGCCTGCGCCTGGCCGAGGCGCGGCTCGCCGCCCACCTCGACGCCCTGCGCGAGGCCGAAAAGGTCGAGATCGACACCCGCTCGCTGGCCCGTTTCGAGCCGGTGCCCTTCGACCCGGCCATGGTCGCTCGGATAGAGCGCCACGCCCGCGCGCTCGGCCTGCCGGTGCGCCACATGCCCAGCGGCGCCGGCCACGACGCCCAGATGATGGCGCCGCTGTGCCCGACCGGCATGATCTTCGTTCCCAGCGTCGGCGGCATCAGCCACAACGTGCGCGAATACACCGAACCCCAACACCTTGAAGCCGGCACCAATGTCCTGCTCGCCGTACTTTGCGAACTCGCGGGCGCGGCAGAGCAGCCGGCAGGAGACAATCCGAAATGAGCAGAAAGATCCACGTCGGCGCCGCCCAGCTCGGCCCCATCGCCCGCAATGAAACCCGTCCGCAGGTGGTCGCGCGCCTGATCGCGCTGATGCGCGAGGCCAAGGCCCGCGGCTGCGACGTGGTGGCCTACCCGGAGCTCGCGCTCACCACCTTCTTCCCGCGCTGGTACACCGAGGACCAGGCCGAGATCGACACCTGGTTCGAGCGTGAGATGCCCGGCCCGGAAACGCAGCCGCTGTTCGACGAGGCGAAGAAGCTCGGCATCGGCTTCTACCTCGGCTACGCCGAGCTCGCCGGGGAAGCCGACCGCACCCACCACTACAACACCGCCATCCTGGTGGACAAGCAGGGCAAGATCGCCGGCAAGTACCGCAAGGTGCACCTGCCCGGCCACCGCGAGCACGAACCCTGGCGCGCCTTCCAGCATCTGGAGAAGCGCTACTTCGAGCGCGGCGATATGGGCTTCGGCGCCTGGCGCACGATGGACGGCATCATGGGCATGGCGCTGTGCAACGACCGCCGCTGGCCCGAGACCTATCGCGTCCTCGGCCTGCAGGGCGTGGAGATGGCCTTCATCGGCTACAACACCCCGATCCACTATCCGCCGGTGCCCGAGCACGATCACCT
>JBFGZP010000436.1:0-2411 GCA_041586695.1 Thauera sp. | reverse complement strand
TTCGCCTCGCTGCTGCTGATCCTGGTGCCGGACATCGCCCTGCTGCTGCCCAAACTCGCTTACCGCTGACCCGGAGACACCATCGTGCGTATCGAAATCCTGCCACAGGCCGAAGACCATCCGCAGGCGCCCGAACGGGCCCGCATCGGCCTGCTCGGCCTCGCCACCGACCTCAACAGCGAGGCCGACCTGCGCCGCATGCTGCCCGCCGACGTCGGCCTCTACAGCAACCGTGTGCACCACATGAACCCGATGAGCCTCGAGGCGCTGCGGCGCGTGGCCGAGGACCTGCCGCGCGCCGGCCGTGACCTGCTGCCCGGGCTGGAACTCGACGTGGTGGTCTACGGCTGCACCTCGGGCACGATCGCGATGGGCGAGGCCGAAACCCTCGCGCTGATCGCCCGCGCCCGCGCCTCGCGCCACCAGACCACGCCGGTGACGGCGAGCCTCGCCGCCCTCGCCCACCTCGGCGCGCGCCGCGTGTCCATCCTCACGCCCTACCGCGCCGACGTGAATCGCGCCCTCGGCGAGTACTACGCCAGCCGTGGGCTCGAGGTGCTCAACGTCTCCGGGCTCGACATGGACGACGATTACGCGATGACCGCGCTGAGCCCGGAACTCATCGTCTCCGCCGGGCTGCAGGCGATGGCGCCGGAGGCCGACGCGCTGTTCATCTCGTGCACGGCGCTGCGCTCGAGTCTCGCCGTCGAGCGGCTCGAAGCAGCGCTCGAGCGCCCGGTCGTGACCAGCAACCAGGCCATCGTCTGGCACGCGCTGCAGCTGACCGGCCAACTCGCGACGTCCGCGCCCGGGCGTCTGTTCCGCACTCCGAAGCAAGGCTGAAGACATGGACCAGGACATCCGCCTCATCGATCTGTACCGCGCCCGCCAGCGCCTGCGCGGCCACGTGCTGCACACGCCGCTGCAGCATTCGCCGAGCCTTTCCGGCCATACCGGCGGCAGCGTACACCTCAAGCTCGAATGCCGGCAGACCACCGGCAGCTTCAAGCTGCGCGGCGCGACCAACGCCCTGCTCGCCCTTGACGAGGCGGCACGCGCGCGCGGCGTCATCGCCGTATCGACCGGCAACCATGGCCGCGCACTGGCCTACGCGGCGCACCGCCTCGGCGTGCGCGCGGTGATCTGCATGTCGCGCCTGGTGCCGAAGAACAAGGTCGAGGCGATCCGCGCGCTCGGCGCCGAGGTGCACATCACCGGCGCGAGCCAGGACGAGGCCGAGATCGAAGTCGCGCGCCTGGTGCGCGACGAGGGCGTGACCCTGGTGCCCCCCTTCGACCACGCCGACGTGATCGCCGGACAGGGGACCGTGGGCCTGGAGCTGCTCGACGACCTGCCGACGGTGGACACCGTGCTGGTGCCCTTGTCCGGCGGCGGCCTGCTCGCCGGCACGGCGCTGGCCCTAAAGAGCGCGTCGCCGTCGATCCGCGTGATCGGCGTGACCATGGAGCGCGGCTGCGCGATGCACGCGAGCCTGAAAGCGGGCCACCCGGTCCAGGTCGAGGAGCTCGAGACCCTGGCCGACTCCCTCGGCGGCGGCATCGGCCTCGACAACCGCTACACTTTCAATATGGCGCGAACGCTCGTCGACGATGTCGTGCTGGTGGCCGAGGAGGAGATCGCGGCGGCCATTCGCCATGCCTATCGCATGGAGCAGATCGTCGTCGAAGGCAGCGGCGCTGTCGGCATCGGCGCCCTGCTCGCCGGACGCGTCGAGGCGCCGGGGACGACCGCGGTGCTCGTGAGCGGCGCGAACATCGACATGGAGCTGCACCGGCGCATCGTCTGCGACGGCGCAGGCTAGTCCTGCCGCGCGGGCGGCGCGCTTCGATGCGAATTCGGCGGACCGGCGACCCTCGGACATCCATGGGACATTGCCGCCGCAGACAAGGGGGTCTTCGTCATGGATCATTGGCGCAAAGCGCTCGAGGCTGTTCGGGGCGGGGAGTCGAAATACAAGATCCTCGTCCAGGCGATCGCCACCGACATCGAGAACGGAACGCTGACCGAGGGCACGCGCCTGCCCCCCCAGCGCGAGGTCAGCCAGAGCATCGGCGTCAGCGTCCAGACGGTGACCAACGCCTACCGCGAACTCGAGCAGCACGGCCTCATCCGCTGCGAGGTCGGGCGCGGCAGTTTCGTCGCCAAGCGCGTGACGGAGAAGGTCGCGACCTACATGCTGGACCGCGCCGAGCGCACGCTGATCGACTTCTCGATCGTGCGCATCGTCCATACCCCCGAGCACGACGAGGTGTGGCGCAAGACCTGCGCCGTGCTCGCCGCCCAGCCGGATCAGCCCTGGATGCGGGCCTATCGCCCGATCGCCGGCTTCGAATACCACCGCGCGGCCGGCGTCGAATGGCTGGCGGGCCTCGGCCACAAGACCTCGATCG
>JBFGZP010000435.1:0-2413 GCA_041586695.1 Thauera sp. | reverse complement strand
TGCACTTCGTCGTCGCCTACCTGGTGATCGGCGGCGTGCTCGCCGGCGTGGTGTTCGCGTTGTCGGTCGTCTCGGTGCCGCTGCTGATGGACCGCGACATCGACATCATCAGCGCGGGGATGACCAGCGCCAAGGCGGTCGGGCTCAACCTCGGGGCGATGGCGGTGTGGGCCGGTCTGATCGTCGTCTTTGTCGCGGTCGGCTTCGCGACCATGATGATCGGCATGGTGATCCTGCTGCCACTGTTGGGGCATGCCACTTGGCACGCCTACCGCGACCTGATCCGCTGACACACGACCATGGCTCTTGCCTGCGGGCGCCCATAGCGGCGCCCGTTGCGCTTTTTGCGGCACAATAAGCTTCATCCGATCCAGACATCGAGGGCATTCCGGAATCATGCACGACACCGCCAATACCGCGTCGAACAAGGCTGCGGGCGACAACCCGCTGCTCGACTTCTCGAACCTGCCGCGCTTCGCCGACATCCGCCCCGAACACGTCGCTCCCGCCATCCGCAGCCTGCTCGACGAGAACCGCGAGCTGATCGAACGCCTCACTGCCGAGACCGGCACGCCGAGCTGGGACGGCTTCGTCACGCCCATGAACGACGCGGGCGAGCGGCTCGGCCGCGCCTGGGGCGTGGTCGGACATCTGCACAGCGTCATGGACGTGCCGGAATGGCGCGAAGCCTACAACGCGATGCTGCCCGAAGTTTCGCGCTTCTCCGCCGAGGTCGGGCAGAACCTCGCCCTGTTCGAGAAGTACAAGGCGCTGCACGAGAGCGCCGAGTACGCCACCCTGTCGGCCACCCGCCAGCGTATCCTCGACCACGAGCTGCGCGATTTCCGCCTCTCGGGCGCCGAGCTGCCCGACGACTTGAAGCCACGCTTCAAGGACATCCAGGAAGAACAATCCGCCCTCGCGGCCAAGTTCTCCGAGAATCTGCTCGACGCGACCAACGCCCACGAGGAACTGGTGACGGACGAAGCGGACCTGGCCGGCATTCCGGAAGACGCGAAGGCGCTCGCCCACATGGCGGCCGAGGCCGAGGGCAAGCCCGGCTGGCGCTTCACCCTGCACATGCCGTCCTACCTGCCGGTGATGCAGTACGCCGACAACCGCGCGCTGCGCGAGCGCATGTACCGTGCCTACGCCACCCGCGCCTCCGAACAGGGCAATCCCGAGTGGGACAACGGTCCGCTGATCGGCCGCATTCTCGCCCTGCGCGCCGAAGAGGCGAAGCTGCTCGGCTACCGCAACTTCGCCGAGGCCTCGATGGTGCCGAAAATGGCGGAGTCTCCCGAGCAGGTGCTCGACTTCCTGCACGACCTCTCGGCCAAGGCCAAGCCCTTCGCCGAGCGCGACCTCGATGAACTGAAGGCCTTTGCCAGGGACGAGCTCGGCCTCGACCCGCTGCAGCCCTGGGACGTCGGCTACGCATCGGAGAAGCTGCGCCACGCGCGCTACGACTACTCCGACCAGGAGGTGAAGCAGTACTTCCCCGAGCCGAAGGTGCTCGAAGGCCTGTTCGGCGTCATCCGCGCACTCTACGGTGTGGATATCGTGGCCGACGAGGCCCCGCGCTGGCACGCCGACACCCGCTTCTACCGTATCGAGAAGGATGGCGAACTCGTCGGCCACTTCTATCTCGATCTGCACGCCCGCCCGACCAAGCGCGGCGGCGCGTGGATGGACTCCGCGCGCAGCCGCCATCTCACTCCCGCCGGCACCGAGACGCCGGTCGCCTACCTGGTGTGCAATTTCCCCGGCGCCGTCGGCGGCAAGCCCGCCACCTTCAGCCACGACGACGTGCTGACGCTGTTCCACGAGTGCGGCCATGGCCTGCACCACCTGCTCACCCGCGTCGACGATCTCGCCGTGTCCGGCATCCACGGCGTGGAATGGGATGCTGTGGAGTTGCCCAGCCAGTTCATGGAGAATTTCTGCTGGGAGTGGGACGTGCTGTGCGGCATGACCGCCCACGCCGACACCGGCGAGCCGCTGCCGCGCGCGCTCTACGACAAGATGATCGCGGCGAAGAATTTCCAGAGCGGCATGCAGACGGTGCGCCAGCTCGAATTCTCGATGTTCGATCTGCGCATCCACAGCGAGCTCGACGCCAGCACCGGCCCGGTGCCGATCGAGCGCGTGCTGGCGGTGCTCGACGACGTGCGACGCGAAGTGGCGGTGCTCATACCGCCCGCCTGGCACCGCTTCCCGCACAGCTTCTCGCACATCTTCGCCGGCGGCTATGCCGCGGGCTACTACAGCTACAAGTGGGCCGAGGTGCTGTCGGCCGACGCCTTCGAGGCCTTCGAGGAGGCCGGCAGCGGCAAGGGCAGCCTGCTCGACGCCGAGACCGGCGCGCGCTTCTGGCGCGAGATCCTCGCCGTCGGCGGCAGCCGCCCGGCCC
>JBFGZP010000434.1:0-2420 GCA_041586695.1 Thauera sp. | reverse complement strand
TCGCCGGCCCGCAGGCGAATGCCCTGCTGCGCCACATGGCCGGCAACCGGCCGGAGCGCTGGCGTGAAGACCTGCGCGGCTGGGATCGCCTGCGGGTGGTGGTCAACGCGCTCACCCGCATGCGCTTCTGCACCGCCGACGGCCGCATGGCCTTGCGCGCCAAGGGGCCGCCGGAGGATGCGCCGCCCGGCACGATGCCGTGGTTCCGCGTGCCCGATCGCCTCAGCCACAGCCACACCGTCCTCTGCGGCCACTGGTCGGCGCTCGGCTTCTACCGCGAGCCCGGCCTGATCGCGCTCGACTCGGGCTGCGTATGGGGCGGCAAGCTCACCGCCCTGCGGGTGGAGGACGGCGAGGTGTTTCAGGTGCCGGGCTGAGCCGGGCCGGCGCCGAGGCAATCGACGATCGTCTGCCGTAGTGAGAGCGCCAGTTGGCGGCGACTCGTAGTTGTCGCTGTCGCGGTGGCGCTGGCCGCGCCGATCTGAACACGCGCGATCAGCTCACGTTCGCCGACGATGTTGGCGGTGCACCGGCCCAGGCTGACGTCGCCGTCGTAGGCCGGCGCGCGGCTGCAGCGGCCGTCCGGGCCGTGATAGGACAGCGCCAGCGGCTGCAGCGGATTGCCGCAGGCGATCGCGGGCTGCAGCAGGGCGGCGTGGAAGTGCAGCACGTGGCTGCCGTCGGTGGTCGTGCCCTCGGGAAAGATCGCCACGTTGCGGCCGGCCTCGAGCAGTGCGGCGGTCTCGGCATTGATCACCCTGGCATGGCCGCGGCTGTCGCGGCGCAGGAAGATGGTGTCGTTGCGCGCCGCCAGCCAGCCGATCAGCGGCCAGGCGCGCACCTCGGCCTTGGAGACGAAGGCGGCGGGCGCGACTGCGTTGACGACGAAGATGTCCACCCACGAGATGTGGTTGGCCACCAGCATGGCGCCGGGTGCGACCGGCCCGCCCTCGACCTGCAGGCGGATGCCGAGGATGGCCAGCATGCGCCGCGACCAGCGCTGGCGCAGGTGCTGGTGGGCGGGCTTGCCCGTCAACGGGAAGACGACCGCGATGGTGGCGGCGCCCTGCAATAGGTGGACGGCCAGGCGCAGGTAGCGCCAGGCGCGCAGCAGCCCGGGGACGGTCGCGAGGCTGGCGGGTGTCGTGGCGCCGGTCGGGGCGTCGCGCGCAGAGGTGGCGGTGGAGTTCAGGCCGGGCGTCCCATGAAGTGCTTCGCATAGCGGTCGTCGATCTGCTTCATGCGCAGCAGGATCGGCAGGTCGGCGGTGTTGAAGTCGGGATCCCATGCCGGCTCGCCGCAGATCCACGCGCCGGCGCGCAGATAGCCCTTGATCAGCGGCGGCGGCTCGGCCGCGAGATCGGTGCGCAGCGCATCGAGCGGCAGCGGGCAGCGCGGGAAGACGCGGTACTCGAGCGGCGCAAGATGCTGATCGCGCAGGCGATCATACAGGCTGGCGGCGGCATGGCCGCCGTCGCCCATGCTCACCGAGGCGCAGCCGACGAGGTGGTCGTAGCCGTTTTCTTGCATGTATCGCGCCAGCCCAGACCACAGCAGGGCGATCACCGCGCCGCTGCGGTATTCCACGTCGATGCACGAACGGCCGATCTCGACCATGCGTTCGCGCAGGTGCTGCAGGCGGGTGAGGTCGAACTCGTTCTCCGAGTAGTAGCCGCCGGCGCGCCGCGCCGCGGAGGGCGACAGGATGCGGTAGGTGCCGACGATGCGGCCGGCGTCGTCGTCGCGTACGACGAGATGCTCGCAGAAGGGGTCGTAGATATCGCGATCGACGCCCGGCGTGCGGCTCGACAGGCGCGCGCCCATCTCGCCCGCGAACACGCGGTAGCGCAGCTTCTGCGCTTCGACGATCTCGCTCTCGCAGGTGGCGAGGCCGACGTCCAGTTTGCGTCCCCTGCGGGCTGCGACTGCGTGGCTTTGCTGGAGCATGATGGTCTTCCCTTCTCGTGATGTGCTGCCATTCTTGAAAGGGCGCGTTGCCGGACGGTGACATGCTGGTTACGATGCGGTGACGGAGACTTGCTGCAAAGCGACGAGGTTGACATGGACGACTGCGTTTTCTGCCGCATCGTGCGGGGCGAGCTCCCCGCGTCGAAGGTGTTCGAGGACGAACATACCCTGGTCATCATGGACATCCAGTCGGTGAATCCGGGCCACATGCTGGTGCTGGTGAAACCGCATCGACAGAACGTCTACGCCCTTGACGACGAACTCGCCGGCGCGGTGTTCCGCACGGCGGCGCGCATGGCGCGGGTGGTGAAGCAGGCCGTGGACTGCGAAGGGGTGACCCTGTTCCAGGCCAACGAAGAGGCCGGCGCGCAGACCGTGTTCCATTTCCATATCCACGTGCTGCCGCGGTGGACGGGCGACGGCATGGGCCTGGCCTGGCCGGTGAAGAATCC
>JBFGZP010000433.1:0-2421 GCA_041586695.1 Thauera sp. | reverse complement strand
GCGCCGCCTTCGGCGTGGCCCACGAAACCCTCGGCCAGAGCATCACCGTCGTCGCCACCCCCGCGCCCGGTGGCACGCTCGACGCCGCCGCCCTGCTCGCCGCCTGCCGCAGCCGCATGCCCGCCTACATGGTCCCGAGCCGCATCGAGGTGCGAGAAGGGCCCCTGCCGCGCAATCCGAACGGGAAGATCGATCGCAAGGTGCTTGCGAACGGGCTCCCGTAGGGCGGGCTTCAGCCCGCCAGCACCGCCGCGATTGACCACACCACAGTTGGCCGGCTGAAGCCGGCCCTGAGGACCCACCCCGTGCGAAGGCTTGCGCTCACCCCCAGCTCCTCCTAAAGTACATACATCTTCGTATGTACATTTCCAAACAGAAGCGCCTCATGCCTACCGTCGTCAGCAAGATCTTCATGAACGGAAACAGTCAGGCCGTGCGAATCCCCCAGGAACTGCGTCTGGACGCGCGCAAGGTCGAGATCACTCGCACCGAGCAGGGCGACCTGCTCATTCATCCGATCCCGGTCGACCGAGGCAAGGCCCTGCTCGAGGCGCTCGATGGATTCGACGAGGATTTCGTCGCCGCGCTCGAGGAGGACCGTCTCGATCAAGCAGAAATGCAGGACAGGGAAGCGCTGTGAAGTACATGCTGGACACCAACATCCTCATCTACCTGATGAAGCGCAAGCCTGCCGGCGTCGTGGAGCGGGTCAACGTGCTGGGCGATGACGACTCGCTGTGCATGTCGTTCTTCACCTTCGCCGAGTTGCTCAAGGGTGCCGAGCGCAGCACACGCAAGATCGAAGTCATACGCCGACTCGAAAACCTGACGCGGGAAATACCAGTGCAGCACGGCACCAACAGGTCACTGTGCGAACACTACGCCATCCATTTCACCCGCCTGAAGGACGCGGGCACCCCCATCGGCGCCAACGATCTGTGGATCGCCTGTCATGCCCTGGCCGAGGACGCAACGCTCGTAACTAACAACACCCGGGAGTTCGAGAGGATTGACGGCCTCCGCCTCGATAACTGGGCAACCCAGGAAGACCCGGCTTGATGTCTTGATTACAACTTCATTAGCTACCATTAAAGCATCAAGCCGGAGGGCAACATGGCACAAAAGCAAGGCGTCGTCACTGCGCCGGACGGTCTCGACCGCAGTGCGGTCGCGAAGATGCTGATGCAGCTGTTCGACCACTGGCACCTCGGGACCGAAGACCAGCTTGCCCTGCTCGGCCTCGCCACGTCGAATCGCGCGGCGCTGGCCCGCTACCGTAAGGGGGAGCCGATCGCGCAGAGCCGCGACACGCTCGATCGCGCCGGCCATTTGCGCGGCATCCACAGGAACCTGCGCCTGCTCTTCCCGCACAACCGCGATCTCGCCTAAACGTGGATGAGCACCCGTAACAAGGCATTCGAAGGCCGCACGCCGGTCGAAGTCGTGCGCGACTGGGGCTTCGCCGGCCTGTTGATCGTGCGCGCCTACCTCGACCGCGCGCGCGGCAACTAAGCGTGGAAGCCTTGTTCGCCGGGCTCAAGCTCGCCGACATCCACGATGACCTGTTCCGCAACATCGTCTCGGTGCGAGTCTCGGAGGACCTCTACGAGGACCTCAGCGCCACCCCCGCGGACTGGAAGGCCGCCGCCGCGCTCGAGTTCGCCAGCAGGCCGCCGCCGTTCGCGTCATCGCTACCCGTCATTCACCGACCCTTCGAGGAGGCGACCTGGAACGCGGCAATCGCCTACCCCTTCCCCAACTGGATGCGCAGCCGCTACTCGGATGGCAGCTTCGGCGTCTGGTACGGGGCGGACACGGTGGACGCGACGGTGTTCGAAACGGCGCATCACTGGCGCCACGGCTTGCTCGAGGACGCCGATTTCATGCGCCCGGGCGTCAGCATGGAGCGCAAGGTCTACCGGGCGCGCTGCGACGCCGCCCTGCTGGATCTGCGGCCGGCAATCGAAGAGGTCCCTTCCTTGATCGACCCGGCCGACTACAGCCTCACCCAGCAGGTCGGAGCGCGCCTGCACCGCGAAGGCCACCCCGGCCTCATCTCGCACTCGGCGCGCGGCCCGGGTGATACTTACGCCGTACTGAACGCCGCGGTGCTGTCGAACCCCAGCCCGCACTGCTCGCTGACCTACACCACCACCGACACCGGAGTCCGCGTGGAACGCAGCCCCGGAACGACGTGGATGACGATTCGTCAATGACCGGCTCCAATGCCGCAACAGCCGGGCAAGGCCCTAGAATGGACACGGATTCTCGTCGCGCTGACATCCGCACCGCGCGACGGCGTTTGAGGATTTGGCAATGCTGACCCAGGAAACACTGCAGGAGATATCCCGGCGCATCTCTGCCGACCTGCACCCCGACCAGATCATCCTTTTCGGATCCTACGCCTGGGGCACGCCGACG
>JBFGZP010000432.1:0-2423 GCA_041586695.1 Thauera sp. | reverse complement strand
CGTGGCGCCATTTCTGCTGCCGGATACCGACCTCGTGTTCACGACGACGCGGCATTTCGCCCGCTTCTACGCCGACCTCCTGCCGCTGGCGATCATTGAGTCACCGATCATCTTTCCGCCGATGCGCTTCTACCAGTTGTGGCACGAGCGAAATCATCATGCGGCCGCACATCAGTGGATCCGCCGCATGCTCAGCGACTGCGGCCAGGGGATTGCCGCAGCATAGGGAACACGCCGACCGGGGAGCGAGCGTCGGGCGCCGCTCCCGCGAACGCGTTGCGCAATTGCGGACCGGTGGTCAGCGGTCGATCGGCACCAGCATTACCGGCACGTCGGCCTTCATCGTCACCTTGTGCGCGACCGAGCCGATGAGTAATTCGCCAATCGCGCTGTGCCCGCGCGAACCCATTACGATGACGTCGGCGAGGACGTGCTTGGCGATGTCGAGCACACGCCGCGCTGGATCGTCCGCGAGCGCACGCACGCTGGCGAGCACCTTGTTCACATCCATTTCCGGATGGGCCTCGGCGAAGATGTCGATGCGCTTGCGCATTTCCGCTTCGTTCTTGTTGTGTCCGGCCTTCTTGATGTCGTCGAGCGTTTCTTGTGAGATGAACTCGGTATAGGGCAGGTTCGACGCCGGCAGGGATACTGTCACCGCATGAAGTTGGGCATTGAACTTCAGTGCCAGCCCGACGGCGTGGCGGAAAACCGCAGGCGCCCGCGGCGAGAGGTCGGATGCGTAGAGGATGGAACTAATTTCGTAGGGCATTCTTGGCTCCCGGTTTCGTTGGTGTGGACCGCGTTGCTGCTGCACATGCGGCACGTCATGCGGCTACAAAGTCGGCCCTGCAAGTCTAGGAGCTCGCTGGTGGAGCAGTGCCATGCCGAGGTGATTTCCCTCATAAGGAAAACCGGATACTTTCGCAGGCATCTTCCGTCGCGGGAAGCCGGGCGCGGTGGCAACGCCGCGGCGCCGGTCTTACATCAAGCGCATCGCGCTACGGACAAGGAGAGATGATGATCGACCTCTACACCGCGGCCACGCCCAACGGCCACAAGATTTCCATTGCGCTGGAGGAACTGGCGTTGCCGTACACCCTGCATGTGCTCGAGCTGTCGCAGCAGGTGCAGAAGGAGGACTGGTTCCTGCGCATCAACCCGAACGGACGGATTCCGGCGATCGTCGATCGCGACGAGGGTGATTTCGCCGTGTTCGAGTCCGGTGCCATCCTGATCTACCTCGCCGAGAAGACCGGCCGCCTGATGCCGTCGGACCCCAAGGGGCGGTCGCGCGTGCTGCAGTGGCTGATGTTCCAGATGGGCGGCATCGGGCCGATGATGGGGCAGGCGAACGTCTTCTTCCGTTATTTCCCCGAGAAGATCCAGCCTGCGATCGATCGCTATCAGGGCGAGTCGAAACGCCTGTTCCGGGTGCTCGACCATCACCTGCGCGAGCACGAATACCTCGCCGGCGACTATTCGATCGCCGACATCGCCAACTGGGCCTGGGTGCGCACGCACCGCTGGTCCGGCGTGGAGATCGACGATCTCCCGGACCTGAGGCGCTGGCGCGACCAGGTCCGCGCGCGGCCGGCGGTCCAGCGCGGCATCGAGATACCGCCGTCTGCCGTGGATCTCGGCGCCGACGGTGAGGACAAGGCGCGACAGTTTTCCGAAGAGGCCCGCAACATGATCGAATTGGGCCAGTCCCGCGCGAGCGGCGTCTGACACGACCGTAGTGCAATCACACAGGAGGAGACCCGAATGAAGCTTTTCGTATCACCGCGTGCGCCGAATCCGCGCAGGGTGCAGATGTTCATCGCCGAGAAGGGCATCGAGGAAATCGAGCAGGCGATCATCGACATCGGCACCGACCAGCACCGCAGCGAGGCCTTTCGCGCCAGGAGTCCGCTCGCCAAGGTTCCGGTGCTCGAACTCGACGACGGCCGCGTGCTCGGCGAGACGCGGGCGATCTGCACCTGGCTGGAGGGGCGCTTCCCCGAGCCCAACCTGATGGGCGTCGATTTCGACGAGCGCGCCTTCATCGAGATGGCCGACCGCCGCATGGAGCTCTACCTGTTCGGCGGCATTGCCAACTGCATCCGCCATACGCACCCGGGCCTCGCGCCGCTCGAGCAACCGCAATTCCCGGATTTCGGCCGTTCGCAAGGCGAGAAGGTGCGGGAGGTGGCGCGCTGGCTGGATGGCGAACTGGCCCGCCGGCCCTTCGTCGCCGGCGAGCGTTTCACGATCGCCGACATCACCGCCTTCTGTGCCGTGGAGTTCGCCCGCGGCCTGATGAAGTTCCGCCCCGGCGCCGAGGGCATGGCCAACCTGCAGGCCTGGCGCGATCGCATTGCCGAGCGCCCGAGCGCGAAGGTCTGAGTCGAGCCGAACCGCCGCAATCAGCCTTCGGGTGG
>JBFGZP010000431.1:0-2455 GCA_041586695.1 Thauera sp. | reverse complement strand
CGCGCTGCGCGGGCCGCGCTGCTCGGGTTCGGCCGGGATGCGGCGCTCGGGCAGGGCTTCGGTCCGGATCGCGCCGTAATGCGTCTCCGCCTGACGGAAGACCTCCTGGTGGTCGACGTCGCCCACGACCACCAGGTAGGCGTTGTTCGGGGCGTACCAGCGACGGTACCAGGTGCGCGCGTCGTCGGGCTTCATCGCGTCCAGGTCCGGCATCCAGCCGATCACCGGCCGGCGATAGGGATGCGACACGAAGGCACTCGCCATCAGCTGCTCGTAGACCAGCGCGCGCGGCTGGTCGTCGGTGCGCAGGCGCCGCTCCTCCTTGACCACCTCGACCTCACGGGCGAAGTCGTCGTCGGTGAGGACCAGGTTCTGCATGCGGTCGGCCTCGAGCGCCATCATCTCGGCGAGGCGATCGGGCGGCACCTGCTGAAAATATGCGGTGTAATCCTTGCTCGTGAAGGCGTTGTCGCGGCCGCCGACGGCGGCGACGCGCTTGTTGAACTCGCCCGGGCCGACGGCCTTCGTGCCCTTGAACATCATGTGCTCGAGCACGTGGGCGACGCCGGACACGCCTTCGGGCTCGTCCATCGAACCGCTGCGATACCACACCATGTGCACCGCGGAGGGTGCGCGACGGTCTTCCTTGACGATTACCTTCATGCCGTTCGCAAGCGTGGTCTCGAACGGATTGGCGAGTGCTGCGGGCGAGGCTAGGCTGGCGGCGGCGAAAACGCCGCCGAGCGTGAGCGTGCGTGCAATGGTCTGGCGAAGCATGGAGAAGTCCTGCATCTGTTAGAATTCGCGGCGTTCCGCGAGGCGCCGGCACGATGCCGTCGGCGCAACGGGGAGCCGCATCTTAACGTGATCGGAAGCGGGTGCCCACGCCGGCCAGGTGCGCATGGCGGCCCGAAACGATCTCTCTGACCCGAGCCTTCCATGTTTGGTTTCCTGAAGAAAAAATCCGCCAAGGCCGATGCCAGGCAGGTGGACAAACCGTCCGAAGAGGCGATCGAAGAACAGCCGCTCGCCGATGCGCAGCCCGTGGCCGAGCAGATCGTCGAGGAGGAGGTGGTCGAGCCCCGGCTCGTCGAACCGCCGGCGGCGCTCGTCGTGCCGTCGGCAGCGGAGGCGAAGCGCTCCTGGGGCGAACGCCTCAAGGCCGGCCTGTCGCGCACGCGCCAGCAGTTCGGCGGTGGCCTGGCCAGCCTGTTCGGCCGGCGCAAGATCGACGAGGACCTGCTCGAGGAACTCGAATCCACGTTGTTGATGGCCGACTGCGGCGTCGAGGCCACCAGCCACCTGATCAACGCCCTGCGCACGCGCTGGAAGCGTGACCGGCTGGAGACCGCCGACCAGCTGCAGCAGGCGCTCGCCGACGGCCTCCACGCCATCGTCGCGCCGCTCGAGAAGCCGCTCGAGCTCGGCAGCCACTCGCCCTTCATCATCATGATCGCGGGCGTCAATGGCTCGGGCAAGACAACCTCGATCGGCAAGCTGGCGAAGTATTTCCAGGCACAGGGCAAGAGCGTGCTGCTGGCCGCGGGCGATACCTTCCGTGCCGCTGCGCGCGAGCAGCTGATGGCCTGGGGCGAGCGCAACAACGTCACGGTGGTGGCCCAGCAAGGCGGCGATGCCGCGGCGGTGATCTTCGACGCCATCAACGCCGCGCGCGCGCGCAGGATCGACATCGTGCTCGCCGACACCGCCGGCCGGCTGCCGACCCAGCTGCACCTTATGGAAGAGATCGCCAAGGTCCGCCGCGTCATCACCAAGGCCGAGCCCTCGGGTCCGCACGAGGTCCTGCTCGTGCTCGACGCCAACATCGGCCAGAACGCGCTCGCCCAGGTCAAGGCCTTCGACGCCGCGGTCGGCGTCACCGGCCTCGTGCTCACCAAGCTCGACGGCACCGCCAAGGGCGGCGTGGTGGCGGCGATCGCGCGCCAGAATCCGAAGCCGCTGCGCTTCATCGGTGTCGGTGAGGGAATAGACGACCTGCAGCCCTTCAAGGCGCGCGAGTTCGTCGATGCGCTGTTCGAACCCCTGCCCGGGGCGAAGAAGGCAGGAGCCGGCGAGCGCGCATGATCGTATTCGAGGATGTTGCCAGGCGCTACGCGGGGGGCTACACGGCGCTCGCGGGCGTGAGTTTCGAGATTCGTCATGGCGAGCTGGTGGTGCTCTCGGGCCATTCGGGTGCGGGCAAGAGCACGCTGCTCAAGCTCATCCCGGTGATCGAGCGCCCCACTGCCGGACGCGTGCTGATCAACGGCAAGGACGTTTCGCACCTGCCGAAGACGGCGATTCCCTATCTAAGGCGCAACCTCGGACTGGTGTTGCAGGAGAGCCGGCTGCTGTTCGATCGCTGCGTGTTCGACAACGTCATGCTGCCGCTGGTGATCACCGGTCATCCGCCGCGCGACGCCGCCAGGCGCGTTGCCGCGGCGCTCGAGCGCGT
>JBFGZP010000430.1:0-2460 GCA_041586695.1 Thauera sp. | reverse complement strand
CTTCGGCGCCGAGCCCTGGACGCCGGCGATGCGCCTGGCGGTGGAGGCGCGCGCCGGCATCGACGCGGTCGACATCTACGGCCTGTCCGAAGTGATCGGGCCGGGCGTGGCCAACGAATGCGTCGAGACGAAGGACGGCCCGACCATCTGGGAGGACCACTTCTACCCCGAGATCATCAACCCCGACACCGGCGCGGTGGTGGCCGACGGCGAGGAAGGCGAGCTCGTGTTCACCTCGCTGAGCAAGGAGGCGATGCCGGTGATCCGCTACCGCACGCGCGACCTCACCCGCCTGCTGCCGCCCACCGCGCGCAGCATGCGGCGCATGGCCAAGATCACCGGCCGCTCGGACGACATGCTGATCATCCGCGGCGTGAACGTGTTCCCGACCCAGATCGAGGAGCTCATCTGCAAGATGCCCAAGCTCGCGCCCCAGTATCTGCTCGAGCTCGACAAGCAGGGGCACATGGACACCTTGACGGTCAAGGTCGAGATCAACCCGGAGGCCAATGTCGGCCGCCACCCCGAGCAGAAGGAAGCCCTGGCGAAGGAACTGGTCCACCAGATCAAGAGCCTCGTGGGCGTGTCGTGCAAGGTCATCGTCGGCGAGCCGTTCAGCATCGAACGGGTCTCCGTCGGCAAGGCCAAGCGCGTGATCGATCGCCGGCCCAAAGCGCAATGAACCTCCCGCGGCCCGCCATCCGGCGGCGCCGCGCGTGAAACCCACAAGGAGCCCATCATGTACACACAGTCACTCAGCATTCCCGACAGCGACGCCAAGAGCCCGCGGGTGGTCGAGAACGCCGACTACATCGCCGAATTCAACGCCAAGATCGACGCCGGGGGCTTCATCGAGCCCAAGGACTGGATGCCCGAGGCCTACCGCAAGACGCTGGTGCGCCAGATCAGCCAGCACGCCCATTCCGAGATCGTCGGCATGCTGCCCGAGGGCAACTGGATCACCCGCGCGCCCTCGCTCAAGCGCAAGGCCATCCTGCTCGCCAAGGTCCAGGACGAGGGCGGCCACGGGCTCTACCTGTATGCCGCGGCGGAAACGCTCGGCGTGTCGCGCGACGAACTCACCGAGGCGCTGCTCTCGGGCAAGGCCAAGTACAGCTCGATCTTCAACTACCCGACCCTTACCTGGGCCGACATCGGCGTGATCGGCTGGCTGGTAGACGGCGCCGCGATCATGAACCAGATCCCGCTGTGCAAGTGCAGCTACGGCCCCTATGCGCGCGCCATGATCCGCGTGTGCAAGGAGGAGTCCTTCCACCAGCGCCAGGGCTACGATCTGCTGCTGCAGATGATGAAGGGCACCGACGAGCAGCGCGAGATGGTGCAGGACGCGGTGAATCGCTGGTGGTTCCCGTCGATCATGATGTTCGGCCCGCACGACAAGGACAGCCATCACACCGAGACCGCGCGCTGGGGCATCAAGCGCATCACCAACGACGACCTGCGGCAGAAGTTCGTCGACGCCACGGTGAAGCAGGCCGAGGTGCTGGGCGTGAGCCTGCCCGACCCGGCGCTGAAGTGGAACGAGGAGCGCGGCCACTACGACTTCGGCGACATCGACTGGGAGGAGTTCTGGAACGTCGTCGGCGGGCATGGCCAGTGCAACGTCGATCGCCTGGCCGAGCGCAACAAGGCCTGGGACGACGGCGCCTGGGTGCGCGAAGCCGCCATGGCGTACGCCGAGAAACAGGCCGCCCGCGACCGCCAGGCGGCCTGAAGCCTCATCCCCTGACGAATACCGACAACGGGCGGCGCCAGAAGCCGCCCCACCAAGGAGTGCAGACATGGAACGCAAGGAATGGCCGCTGTGGGAAGTCTTCATCCGCAGCCGTAACGGTCTCGACCACAAGCACTGCGGCAGCGTGCACGCTCCCGACGCCAAGCTGGCGCTGCAGATGGCGCGCGATGTGTATACCCGCCGACTCGAAGGCGTGTCGATCTGGGTGGTGAAGGCCTCCGACATCGTCGCCGCCGATCCCGACGCCAAGCCCGAGCTGTTCGATCCGGCCGAGGACAAGATCTATCGCCACCCGACCTTCTATCAGCTGCCCGAAGAAGTTAACCACATGTGAGGGTGGACGAGATGACACAACACAACATCGCAACACCCGAGCACATCGAGTACGTGCTGCGCCTCGGCGACAACGCGCTGATCCTCGGTCAGCGCCTGTCCGAATGGTGCGGCCGCGCGCCGGTGCTTGAGGAAGACCTGGCGCTCGCGAACATTGCGCTCGACCTCATTGGCCAGGCAAGGCTGCTGCTGAGCCATGCCGCCAAGCTCGAGGGCAAGGGCCGCGACGAGGACCAGATGGCCTTCCTGCGCGTCGAGCGCGACTACCGCAATCTCACCCTGGCCGAAGTGCCGAACGAGGATTTCGGCCGCACAACGGTGCGCAACTTCCTCTTCAGCGCCTTCCAGGTGCTGCTGTGGGAGAAGCTCGG
>JBFGZP010000429.1:0-2491 GCA_041586695.1 Thauera sp. | reverse complement strand
CCGCGTCTTGCCCGCCCCGCGCGGGCGCGCGGCGCAGATGAACGCCGGAGCGGCGGTGGCACGGGGCGAGGTGCTGCTGTTCCTGCATGCCGACACCAGGCTGCCGGCGGCGGCGACGGATGCGATCGGCCAGGCCGTCGCAGGCGGCGCGGCCTGGGGGCGCTTCGACGTCCGCATCGAGGGCAGTCACCCGCTGCTCGGCCTGGTGGCGCGGGCGATGAACCTGCGCTCGCGCCTGACCGGTATCGCCACCGGCGACCAGGCGCTCTTCGTCACGCGGGGGGCTTTCGAGGCCGTCGGCGGCTTTCCGGACATCGCGCTGATGGAGGACGTCGCGCTGAGCCGGGCGCTCAAGCGGATCGGCCGGCCTGCCTGCCTGAGGGATCAGGTGCGGACCTCGGCCCGGCGCTGGGAGAAATACGGCGTGATGCGCACGATCGGCCTGATGTGGCGCCTGCGGGCGGCCTATTTCTTCGGTGCCGATCCGGACGTGCTGGCGCGGCGCTATGGCTACCGGCCGCGGGAGGAACGATGAAGCGGGGCGCGCAGGCGGTGAATGTCCTGGTGTTCGCGCGGGCGCCGAACGCGGGGGCGGCCAAGACGCGGCTGATTCCCGCGCTCGGCGCCAAGGGGGCGGCGAGGCTGCACCGCCGTCTCGTCCTGCGGGCGCTTGCCACCGCCCGGGCGGCGGCGCTCGGGCCGGTGATGCTGTGCTGCGCGCCGGATACACAGCATCGCTTCTTCCGTGCGCTCGCGCGCCGCGGCCAGCACTGCGTTTCCCAGGCCGAAGGCGACCTCGGGGCACGCATGCAGCAGGCCCTGGAGGCCGTGCTCGCCGCCCCGACGCTGCTGATCGGCAGCGACTGCCCCGCGCTGACGCCGGAGCATCTGCGCCAGGCGGCCGCCGCACTGCAGGCGGGCAAGGACGCGGTGTTCCTGCCCGCCGAAGATGGCGGCTACGTCCTGGTCGGGCTCGCCGCGGCTGCGCCGGCGGCGCTGTTCGAGGCCATGCCCTGGGGCTCGGATGCAGTCATGGACGAGACCCGCGCGCGGCTGCGAAGTCTCGGCTGGGCGTGGTCGGAGCCTGCGACGCTATGGGACGTGGATCGTCCGGCCGATCTCGTGCGCCTGCGCACGGCCCTGTTGCATTGTGAGTCCTCGACGGAGCCGATATGAGCATTTCCATGCATCGATTGCCGCAGCGCCTGCGCCGCGCTGGCGGGCTGTTCGCCACGCTGGCGACCCTGCTGCCGGTGGGACAGGTGGCGCACTCGAACACCGAGGCGCCGCGCAGCGTGACGCCGTTCTCCGCGTCGCCCCCCGGCACGGCATTCCCTTCACCCTGGCGGCATCAGCCGCTGCCCAAGGTCGAGCGCGAGAACCGCTTCGATCTGGTCGAGGAGGGCGGGCGCACCGTGCTGCGCGTTCGTTCCGAGGCGGCGGCGTCGACCTTCGCCCATCCGCTTGCGGTCGATCCCGCGCAGACACCCCGGTTTAGCTGGCGCTGGAAGGTGTCGGCCCCGGTGCGGGCTTCGGATTTCACCCGCAAAGGCGGTGACGACTACGCCGGGCGCGTCTACGTCCTCTTCGACTACCCGGTCGATCGGCTGGATCTGGGCGATCGCATCAAGTTCTCGCTTGGCCGCTCGCTCTTCGGTGCCGACCTGCCCACCGCGGCGATCGCCTACGTCTGGGGCACGGCGCAGCCCGCGGGCGCGAGCGGCCCCAATCCCTACACCGATCGGGTGCGCATGATCGTGGTCGAGAGCGGCGCGGCCCGCGCAGGCCAGTGGGTGACGATCGAGCGCGATATCGCCGCCGATTTTCGTGCCGCCTTCGGCGAGGCCGCGCCACCGATCACCGGTATCGCCATCAGCGCCGACACCGACAACACCGGCGAATCGGTCACCGCCTGGTTCGGCGATCTGCAGTTCCGGGGCACCGAGTGAATCGTCTGGTGCTGCTCGGCGGCGGTCATGCCCACGTCCACGTGCTCGATCGCCTTGCCGCCGAGCGCCCGACGGGTCTCGAAGTGGTGCTGGTGTCGCCGTTCACTCGCCAGATCTACTCGGGCATGCTGCCGGGCTGGATTGCAGGCATCTACCCGATCGCCGCCTGCGCGCTGCCGCTCGATGCGCTCGCCGCACGCGCCGGGGTGCGCTTCGTGCGCCAGGCCTGCGTTGCCCTCGATGTGGCCAGGCGGGAGCTGGTGTGCGCGGACGGCACCGTGCTGCACTATGACTGGCTGTCGATCGACGTCGGCCCGGCGACCGCGCTGTCGGCCATCGCCGGCGCGGCGGAGCATGCCATTGCCGTGCGCCCGATCGAGCGCTTCGTCGACGCCGTCGAGCGCATCCTCGCCGACGCCCGGGCGGGGCGCGCGGGCGATCTCGTCATCGTCGGTGGCGGCGCCGCCGGCGTGGAGCTCGGGTTCGCGTTCGACGCCCGGCTGCGGGCGCTGGGGTGCCGCGACGGCAAGGGAATCGGTGTG
>JBFGZP010000428.1:0-2494 GCA_041586695.1 Thauera sp. | reverse complement strand
GGTGGCGTAGCGCGGCTCGTTCAGGCGCAGGTCGGTGGTCACCACCGCCGGCAGCTTGATCGACAGGGTCTCCAGACCGCCGTCGATCTCGCGCATCACCTTCGCCTGGCCGTCCTCGAGCGTGAGCTTGGAGGCGAAGGTCGCCTGCGGCCAGCCCATCAGCGCCGCGAGCATCTGCCCGGTCTGGTTGGCGTCGTCGTCGATCGCCTGCTTGCCGGCGATCACCAGGTCGGGCGACTCCTTGTCGCACACCGCCTTCAGCAGCTTCGCCACCGCCAGCGGCTGCAGCTCCACATCGGTGGCGACGAGGATGCCGCGGTCGGCGCCGATCGCCATCGCCGCGCGCAGCGTCTCCTGGCAGGCCGCGACGCCGCAGCTCACCGCCACGACTTCCGTGGCCACGCCGGCCTCCTTCAGCCGCACCGCCTCTTCCACCGCGATCTCGTCGAACGGGTTCATGCTCATCTTGACGTTGGCGATGTCGACGCCGCTGCCGTCTGCCTTGACGCGTACCTTGACGTTGTAGTCAACCACGCGCTTTACCGGTACCAGGATCTTCAAGATACTTTTCTCCAGTGATGTGCCTGCCACATGGGCGGGCCGATTTCTTGGTCAGCGGCCCAACCGGGCCTCGATCAGGCGGATCATCTCGAGCAGCCGAGGCCTGACCTCGTTCAGCAGGAATTCGGGCGACAGCTTGAAGGAAGGACCACCGCAGTTGATTGACATCGGCGGAAGGCCTTCACCCGGACGGAACGCCGCTGCGATTGCGTTCACATCCTTCTGCCAGTCGCCGAACGAGGTGCAGCAACCGAGCTCCTGAAAATCCGTCAGGGCCTTGTCCACCCCATCGCGAATTCGCGGCCAGGCCAGCTCGTCCAGCTCGCGAACACTCTCGAGCAGGTCGCGCCGCTCGGCCTCGGAGCACACCGCGAGGTAGGCCCGTCCCATCGCCGTGGTGGCGACCGGAATACGGGAGCCGACATCGAGACTCAGAGTCAGCGCCGAGCGACTGCGGCAGTTCTCCACGTAGATCATGCTGAGCTTGTCGCGTACGCCAAGGGACACCATGGTCTGGGAGAAATCGGCCAGCTCCTGCATCAGCGGGCGTGTCATCTGACGCACGTCGAGCTTGGAGATCATCGCGCTACCGAGCGCCAGGGTGGCCATGCCGAGACGGTATTTCCCCGCGCTGGGGACGTAGTGCAGGTAGCCCAGCTTGGTCAAGGTGTGCGTCAGCCGCGCGGCGGTCGACCTCGGCAGTTTGCAGGCTTCGGCGATCTCCTGGTTGCCCATCAGCCGCTCGCCGGACCGAAAGCACGCCAGCACATCCAGCCCGCGGGCCAGGGCCGTGACGAAGTGGCGATCCTCTTTGGCATCGCCCTTATGCTCGACATTGATTGCCATCATGTCGTCGTTGTTTTCCAGCGTCATGAACACCCCTCTTGTTCGTCCGAAATCGGCGATTCTAGGCCGCCCCGGCGGCCTTGCGCGCAGCGAAGAAGCTCGCGAATGCAGACTGGGCTTCGGCGCTCGCCAGGCGACCGGCAAAGCAGATCGCCTCTTCGGCGAAGGTGTCCTCCAGGGCTCCGCGCTCGCGCCGGTTCAGCATGGCCTTGGTCATGCGCAGCGCTTCCGCAGGCAGTGCGGCCAGTTCGTGCGCGACGTCGCTGGCGGCGACCAGCGCAGTACCGGCGGGCACGACCTCGGTGAGGAAACCGGCGCCGAGGGCCTCGGCCGCATCGAATCCGCGCGCCCGCAACAGCCAGTCCGCCGCGCGGCGCATGCCCACCAGACGCGGCAGCAGCAGGCTCGAGCCGCCCTCGGGCGTGAGGCCGAGGGCCACGAACGGCATCCGGAAGTGCGCACTGTCTCCCGCGAAAACGAAATCGCAGTGCAGCAACAGCGTCGCCCCGATTCCCACTGCCGAGCCTTCAACCGCCGCCACCACGGGTTTGCCGCAAGCAGCAAGCTGGCGCAGGAAGCCCAGCCCGGCGCTTTCTTCGTTTTCCCTCGGCTGCTGGAAATCCCTGAGGTCGTTTCCGGCGGTGAAGTGACCGCCGGCGCCGGTCAGGACCACCACCGCTACCTGGTCATCGACGTCGGCGCTCGCCAGTGCCTCGGTGAGAGCCCTATAAGTTGCCTTATCGAGCGCATTCCGCACCTCGGGGCGGTTGATGGTGAGGCGCAACACGCGGTTGGAGCGATCAAGCAGCAGGGTCTTCATACCGACCAGGCCTCCCGCGTCATGGCAGTGCGCGCAATATCGAACTCGCCATGCAGACGGGCCACGATCTCGCGTGCCGGCAGTACCTCGTCGATGCTGCCCACGCCCTGCCCCGCGCCCCATACGTCCTTCCAAGGCTTCACCCGATTGCTGCCGAAATTCATCGCCGACTTGTCGGCATGCGGCAGCCCGTCGGGATCCAGACCCGCGGCAATAATGCTGGGCTTGAGATAGTTTCCATGCACGCCGGTGAAGAACGGCGTGTAG
>JBFGZP010000427.1:0-2495 GCA_041586695.1 Thauera sp. | reverse complement strand
TCGTCGTTGGCGTGATCCACGCCCTGGGCGATGTCGGGCGACTGGCGGTTGATCGCGGTGAGCACCGCGCAGCTCTTGTAGTCGAAGCCGATCTCGGAGTTGTCGTAGCCGATTCGGCGAATCACGTCCTGCGTGATCTCGCGGTAGTTCGGATGTGCCTTGGTGGTGATTTCGCCCGAGACGACGACGAGGCCGGTCGATACCAGGGTCTCGCAGGCGACCCGCGCATGCGGGTCCTCGGCGAGAATGGTGTCGAGCACGCCGTCCGAAACCTGGTCGGCCACCTTGTCGGGATGGCCTTCAGAGACCGATTCGGACGTGAAGAGATATTCTGTTGCCATTGTGCTGCTCCTGAAAAAACAAAAATCCCCGTTGTGCCATGGACTTGCGTCGCAGGCGGCTCCGGGGATTTCGTCGAGCAGCCGACGCTTTAGCAGTACTTGTTTTCGCGGATTTTGGTCCGTGGGCCGCCCTGCAAGTTGTCGATTTAACTCGGCGGCTAAGGGCGCATTATAGACCGGGATCAGCCGTTGTGTAAGCATTCACCCGCACGACCCGTTTTCGCCTTCGAACTTCAAACAACAAGCGCCCAAGACGTGCCAGTCGCTCTCCTGTTCCGCTTCCTCGCCCGCCTGCCCCTGTCCTGGCTCCATCGCCTCGGCGGCTGGGCGGGCTGGATCACCTACCGCGCGTCGCCAGGCTATCGCCGCCGCCTGCGCGAGAACCTTGCCCACGCGCTGGGGCGCGAGGACGACGACGTGCTGCGCGCCGCGATCGCGGAGGCCGGGCGTCAGGCGCTTGAGTTGCCATGGATCTGGCTGCGGCCAGCCGAGGAGGTCGTGGCCAGCGTGGTGCGCACCGAAGGCTGGGAACTGGTCGAGGCGGCGCGCCGCGACAATGCCGGCATCCTCTTCATCACGCCCCATATGGGCTGCTTCGAGATCACCGCGCAGTGCATCGCCGCACGGATTCCGATCACCGTGCTCTATCGGCCGCCGCGCAAGGCCGCACTCGAGCCGCTGATGGAAGCAGGGCGCGCGCGCGGGCAGATGCGCACCGCGCCGGCCGACCTGTCGGGCGTGCGCAAGCTGGTGAAGACCTTGCGCAACCGCGAGGCCGTGGGAATGCTGCCCGACCAGGTGCCGGGCGCGGGTGAGGGCGTGCTGGTGCCGTTCTTCGGCCGCCCGGCGTGGACCATGACGCTGGCAGCGCGCCTGGCCGAGGTCAAGGACGTGCGCGTGATCTACATCTGGGCCGAGCGCCTGGCGCGGGGCGAAGGCTACGTGTTCCGCCTGCAGGCGCCGACCGAGGCGCTCGAAGGTGATATCGAGGCGCGCTGCGCAACGATCAACCGCGAGGTCGAACGCATCGTCCTGCAATGCCCGGCGCAATACCTGTGGGCCTACAACCGCTATAAGACGCCGCATGCGCAGCGTGCCGGGGCAGCAGCCGACGGAGGCGACGCGGCATGACGAGTCGGCTCGCCATCGCACTGTTCTGGCTGCTGCACTGGCTGCCGCTGTCCGTCCTGGCGCGGGTCGGCGAGATCTTCGGCGGCCTGCTCTATCTGCTCGCGCGCTCGCGCCGGGGGATCGTCCTCACCAACCTGCGGCTGTGCTTTCCCGAGCTGGGCGAGGACGAGCGCCGCGCACTGGCGAAGCGCAACTTCGCCGTTACCGGCCGCAGCATGCTCGAGCGCGGCCTGGCGTGGTGGGCGAGCGCGGAGCGCATGCGCCGCATCGTCCGCCTCTCGGGGCTCGAACGCCTGCGCGCCCTGCAGGCCGCGGGCAAGCCGGTGATCCTGCTCGCGCCGCATTTCGTCGGCCTCGACATGGCGGGCACGCGGCTGTCGATGGAGGGCGATTTCGTCAGCGTGTATTCGGCGCAGAAGAACAAGGTGTTCGACCGCTGGCTGCACCACGGCCGCAGCCGCTTCGGCGACCAGCTGCTACTGTCCCGCCATGACGGCGTGCGCGGCACGGTGAAGGCGATGAAGGCCGGCCGGCCCTTCTACTACCTGCCCGATCTCGACTATGGCCGCAAGGATTCGATCTTCGTCCCCTTCTTTGGCGTGCCCGCCGCGACCATCTCCGGCCTGCCGCGTCTCGCGCGCCTTGCCGGCGCGGCTGTGATGCCCTGCGTGACGCGCATCCTGCCCGGCGGCGCGGGCTACGAGCTGGCGCTCGGCGAGCCCTGGGAGGACTATCCGAGCGGCGACGTCGAGGCCGACATCGTCCGCATGAACGCCTGGATCGAATCCGTTGTCCGCACCATGCCCGAGCAGTACTACTGGGTGCACCGCCGCTTCAAGACCCGGCCCGAAGGCGAGCCGCGCATCTACTAGGCGCCCCACGGCCACAGCGTTGCGGCAACACGCCCGGAGGGGCTCGAGGAAACCTGGGGCGACCGGCCGATTCCCCGGGATCCCCGCCGCGGCCGTGGTGGACGCTGCCCGGGCGCTGGGGGAGAATCGGCACACCCGCTCAACCGCAACC
>JBFGZP010000426.1:0-2507 GCA_041586695.1 Thauera sp. | reverse complement strand
GCAGCCGGACGTGTTCGTCGGGGCCTGTTGCAGCAGCTTCGAGCGCTGACGGAAGAAGCAGGAATATGGGAGGTGAGCTGTTGAGAATCAACAGCTTGGAATGCTTGGCGGAGAGGGCGGGATTCGAACCCGCGTTGGGATATTATCCCAAACACGCTTTCCAGGCGTGCGACTTAAACCACTCATCCACCTCTCCGCGGAAGCCCGGCATTCTATCGACAATGTGCAGGCGGGGGAACCCCTTCGCGGCTGATTTCGGCTGCGTCGATGGCGCCGGCAGATCGGGGCTGTTCAATGGGTCGCGAGGTAGTGGGTGACCTCGGCCGTGATCGCCTTCAGTCCGCTGATGAGCGGCGCGACGTCGGCCCGGGTGGCGACGAAGGCATTTTCGTCGTGGCGATTGCAGCGCTGTTCCAGTTCGGTGGCGATGCCCACCAGGCGATCGGCGTGCAATTGCGACAGCGTGCCGCGCACGGTGTGGGTGGCGCGGCCGAGGCGGGCGGGGTCGCCGGCTTCGGTCGCCGCGACGAGTTCGGCTTCGATCGTCTTGCGCCAGCCGGCGAAGCTGCGAAGCACTGCGACCATCGCCGTCCGGCTGCCGGTGAGATCGTGCAGCAGGGCCTGCGGATCGAAGTGGATGTAGGTCGGTTCGCTCATGAAAGCTTTTCAGGCGGCAGGCGCCACTGCCTGGCGCCGCAGCCGATGCCGCTTCTCCGGCGTCATGATGCGCTTGTGATCAGGCCGGAAGTTCGCGCTCGCGACGACGCTGCGCGATCAAGGCCTGCATGTAGCCGTGCAGCTCGTGGAACGGAACCGGCTTCTGATACACGGTCACATCGTGCGGCAGGCCCCCAGCGGCGGCGATCTCGTCGTTGCTCAATGCGGTGACCACGACGATCGCAACCTGGCGTGCATGAGGGTTTTCGCGCAGCCGGCGGATCATTTCGAAGCCGTCCAGGCCGGGCATGCGCAGGTCGGCGATCATCAGCTCGGGTGCCCTGCGACCGACCTCGAGCAGCGCGTCCAGGCCGTGCTCGAAAAGGCTCACCGCGAGCGGCAGTGACCAGCTCTTGAAGGTTTCGCGATAGACCTGCTGCAACAGGGTGTCGTCCTCGACCACCATTACGCGCAGGGTTTCGCTCTGCGGCCTGGGGTGGGCAACGGTGTCCTGGCTGCGGGCGAGCAGGGCGTCGACCGAGTCCTGGCGAATGCGCCGGTGGCCGCCTGCGGTCTTCCACGCGGCGAGCGCACCGCTTTCGACCATCTGCTGCACCGCGCCCAGCGACAGGCCGAGCTGGCGTGCCGCCTTGGCTGTGCTGATGAATTCGCTGGGTGTTTCCGCTTTGGTCGGCATAGGTTGTCGTGCTGCAATCTGCATAAAGCCATTAAAGCAGGAAACTAGCAGAAATGCGTGGAATGAGGCAATTAAGCTTGGCGAGGGGGGCAGGCGCCGGGCTGTCGCCTTTCGCGATCTTCGCCCATGCCGGGATCGGGCCGGACCGGACGCGATGGACGCCCGCCGGCTTGCTACAATCAATCAGGAAGTGCGGGAGCGGCGGGCGTCACTGCCGGTTCGCGCGGAACGGAGCAGAGCGCATGCGTCGCGACATCCAGCAGGAAGATCGAACATGAACACATCACGCAACGTGCTGGGCGGGCCCTTGCTCGCCTGCAGCTACAGCCCGCTGACGGGCTTCTATCGCACCGGCTGCTGCGAGACCGGCGCCGACGACCTCGGCCGGCACATCATCTGCGTGCGCGTCACCGCCGCCTTCCTCGACTTTTCGCGCAGCGCGGGCAACGACTTGTCTACCCCGCGGCCGGAGTACCGCTTCGCCGGCCTCAAGCCGGGCGACCGCTGGTGCCTGTGCGCGCTGCGCTGGAAGGAAGCCCACGAGGCCGGCGCGGCGCCGCCGGTGGTGCTGGAGGCCACCCACGAGGCGGCGCTGCGCATCGTCGATCTCGCCGTGCTCAAGGCCCATGCCCTGGGCACGCCGACCGGCCCTCAGGCCTGAACGCGCGCACCGCCCCCCGGCCCCGCCGCATGGATTGGCGCCCGCGCCTCGCCGCATTGCTCGACGCGCTCGAAGCCGGGCTGGTCGAGCGCCGTCGCGAGGTGCGCCTGGCGCTGCTCGCGGCGCTCGCGGGCGAGCACACGCTGCTGGTCGGGCCGCCGGGTACCGCCAAGAGCGCGCTGGCGCGCCGCATTCACCATGCCTTTCGTGACGCGCGCTATTTCGAGCGCCTGCTCACCCGTTTCACCGTCCCCGAGGAGTTGTTCGGCCCGCTGTCCATCCGCGCGCTGGAGGAGGACCGCTACGAGCGCCACACCGCCGGATTCCTCCCCGAGGCGGCGGTGGCCTTCATCGACGAGGTGTTCAAGGCCAACAGCGCGATCCTCAACGCCCTGCTGACCCTGCTCAACGAGCGCGAGTTCGACAACGGCGCCGGGCGCCAGCATTGTCCGCTGATCAGCGTGATCGGGGCGACCAACCTTGTGCCGGACG
>JBFGZP010000425.1:0-2511 GCA_041586695.1 Thauera sp. | reverse complement strand
GCTGCGACCGAGGCGGCCGACAGTGCCCCGTTGACCGCCCCGGCGGTCGAAGCACAAAGCGCCGTGCCCGTCGCTGTGCAAGTCGAGGAGCCCGCCGCCGCCGCAACCGAACCGGCCGGCGCCGAACAGGAAGAAACGCCCACCCTGCCCCCGGTCGTAGTCGCGCCGGCAGAAACGGTGCTCACCGGCGAAACGCAGGCGCCTGCGACCGAGGCCGAACTGCCGGTGCTGGTCGCCCCCGAAGCCACACCCGCTGCGCCACTGCCGTCCTCCGCGACTGCGCCGGCAGAAGCGCAAGCCCAACCGGTCGACATGATCGATTCGGCAAGCGTCACGCCTGCCGCCGAGCCAGCAAAACCGGCTGCCGCCATCGAGCAGGAAGCGCCAGAGGAAGCGCCGGCTGCGGAAGCACCCGAGACGGCGAGCGCAGCCGGCAGCGAGCCCGAGCCCGACACTGCCGCCGTCAGCGCTCCGCCAGCGGCCATCCCGCAAGCGACGCAGCCGGCGGTCAGCGCCGACGGTGCGCCGGACCGTTCCCCGACCGCGCCGATCGACCTCGGCAAGGTGCTCGAAGGCAGCCCTCTGGTGCTGATCGAGACCGATCACAGCAAGCTCGCCCAGTTCGGCTCCGGTGCCGTCGAGGAACCGCAAGGCCGCGGCCGCAAGCCGCGTCCGGCGCCGGTGATCAAGGAAGAGCCGCTGCAGCAGGTCGAGACGCACAAGTAAGCGCCCACGACCGCAGAGGTGAAAAGGCCATCCTCAGGGATGGCCTTTTCTTTTGCGCTCCTTCGGCCGAAGGAACGCGATCAACGCCCCGAGTCGATCGCCTCGATCAGCCCCTTCACCCCCTCCTCGCACATCGCCAGCACGGCGTCGAAGCCGGCCGGACCGCCGTAGTAGGGATCCGGCACTTCGTCTTGCCCTGTGCCGGGCGCATAACGCATGAACAGTTCGACCCTGGGCCGGTAGACCTCCGGGCAGACGCGCAGCATCGCATCGAGATGGCCGCGGTCCATCGCCAGCACCAGGTCGAAACGCTGGAAGTCGAGGGCATCGAGCTTGCGCGCGCGCAGGCGCGAGAGGTCGTAGCCTCTTTGCGCGGCCGCCTTCTGCGCCCGCGGATCCGGCGCCTCGCCGACGTGGTAACCCTGCATGCCGGCCGAATCCACCTCGACCAGCCCTGCCAGCCCGGCGGTCTCGATGAAATGCAACGCGACGCCCTCCGCGGTAGGGGAGCGGCAGATGTTTCCGGTGCACACGAACAAGATCCTCTTCATCCCTTTCCCTTTGCTTGGCGGCGTTGCTCAGGCACTACCGTGCTGGTCCGCGCCGAACGCACGCTGGCGCAGCTTGAACAACTCATCGCGCGCCGCCGCAGCCTTCTCGAACTCCAGATCGCGCGCGTGCTCCTGCATTTCCTTCTCCAGGCGCTTGATCGCGCGTCCGAGCGCCTTCTCGTCCATGACCGCGTAATCTGCCGTCCTCTCGCTCACCCGCGCCGCGTCGCGCCGCGCGCCGTCGGCATCATAGACGCCGTCGATGATGTCCTTTATTCGCTTCGTCACCGTGCGCGGCACGATGCCGTTGGCCTCGTTGAAGGCGATCTGCCTGGTGCGGCGACGCTCGGTCTCGCCGATCGCCGCCTTCATCGAATCGGTGATGCGGTCGGCGTAGAGGATGGCGGTGCCGTGGATGTGGCGCGCGGCGCGACCGATGGTCTGGATCAGCGAACGCGCGGAGCGCAGGAAGCCCTCCTTGTCCGCATCCAGGATCGTCACCAGCGACACCTCCGGAATGTCGAGGCCCTCGCGCAGCAGGTTGATGCCGACGAGCACATCGAACTCGCCAAGGCGCAGATCGCGAATGATCTCGACGCGCTCCACGGTGTCGATGTCCGAGTGCAGGTAGCGCACGCGGATGCCATTGTCCGCGAGATAGTCGGTGAGGTCCTCGGCCATGCGCTTGGTCAGCACGGTGACCAGCACCCGTTCCTGCAGCGCCAGCCGCTTCTTGATCTCGGACAGCAGGTCGTCGACCTGCGTGGTCGCCGGGCGCACCTCCACCATCGGGTCGATCAGGCCGGTCGGGCGCACCACCTGTTCCACGACCTGGCCCTGGTGTTCCTGCTCGTAGGCGGCGGGGGTGGCGGAGACGAAGATCGTCTGCGGCATCAGGCGTTCGAATTCCTCGAACTTCAGTGGCCGGTTGTCGAGCGCCGAGGGCAGGCGGAAGCCGTAACCGACCAGATTCTCCTTGCGCGAGCGGTCGCCCTTGTACATGCCGCCCACCTGGCCGATGCTGACGTGGGACTCGTCGACGAAGAACAGCGCATCGGACGGCAGGTAGTCGATCAGGGTCGGCGGCGGCTCGCCGGGGCCGCGCCCCGACAAATGGCGCGAGTAGTTCTCGATGCCCTTGCAGAAACCCATCTCGTTGAGCATCTCGAGATCGAAGCGGGTGCGCTGCTCGATGCGCTGCGCCTCCACCAGCTTGCCCTCGCGCTGGAACAGG
>JBFGZP010000424.1:0-2518 GCA_041586695.1 Thauera sp. | reverse complement strand
GAGGCGCTCGCCCGCCTCCACCGCCGGGCGGGTGAGGATGATGCGCTCGACCAGGTCGCGCTCGAAGGCATCGACCGCGCTCGCCACCGCAAGATAGGTCTTGCCGGTACCGGCCGGGCCGATGCCGAAGCTGATGTCGTGCTCCTGCATGTTGCGCAGGTACTCCACCTGGCGCGGCGTGCGCCCGTGCAGCTCGGTGCGCCGCGTCAGCAGCACCGGCGCGGGCTGGTCGTTCTCGCCGCGTCTGGCGATCTCGATCAGGCCGAGCTGGACGTCGTCGAGCGACAGGTCGCCGTCGGCGCGCTCGTAGAAGTGCTTGAGCGCAAGCTCGCCGCGCAGCACCTGCGAAGCATGGCCCTGCAGGGTGAAATGCTCGCCGCGCCGGCTCACGGTGATGTCGAAGGCGTTTTCGATCTGGCGCAGGTTCTCGTCGAGCACACCGCACAGCCGGGCCAGGCGGGCGTTGTCGACCGGCTCGAAAAACACTTCCAGGGTCTTCGCCATCAGGATTCCCGCGTCACGATCTCGCCGCGCAGGCTGTGCGGCAGCGCGGCGGTGATGCGGACGTCGACGAACTGGTTCACCAGGCGCGCGCGGTTGGGCGAGCTGGCGGAGAAATTGACCACGCGGTTGTTGTCGGTGCGCCCGGCCAGCTCCTCCGGGTCCTTCCGCGACGGCCCTTCCACCAGGATGCGCTGCACGCTGCCCACCATGGCCTCGCTGATCACGTGGGCCTGTTCCTCGATGCGCTTTTGCAGGCGCGCGAGCCAGCGCAGCTTGGTCTCCTGCGGCACCGGGTCTTCGAGGTCGGCCGCCGGCGTGCCGGGGCGCGCGCTGTAGATGAAGCTGAAGGAGGAATCGAAACCGACCTCGTCGATCAGCTTCATCGTCTTGTCGAAGTCTTCCTCGGTCTCGCCCGGGAAGCCGACGATGAAATCCGACGACAGCGACAGGTCGGGCCGCGCCGCGCGCAGCTTGCGCACGATCGACTTGAATTCGAGCACCGAGTAACCGCGCTTCATCGCCGCCAGCACGCGGTCGGAGCCCGACTGCACCGGCAGGTGCAGGTGCGACACCAGCTTCGGCAGCTTCATATAGGCATCGAACACGCGCTGCGACATCTCGCGCGGATGCGAGGTCGTGTAGCGGATGCGCTCGATGCCGGGGATCTCGGCCACGCACTCGAGCAGGAAGGCGAAGTCGCCCTGCTCCCCGCTCGCGCGCGTGAGCTCGCCGCGCCAGGCATTGACGTTCTGGCCGAGCAAAGTCACTTCCTTCACCCCTTGCGCCGCCAGCCCCGCGACCTCGGTGAGGATGTCGTCGAGCGGGCGCGATACTTCCTCGCCGCGCGTGTAGGGCACGACGCAGAAGGTGCAGTACTTCGAGCAGCCCTCCATGATCGACACGAAGGCGCTGGCGCCCTCGACGCGCGCCGGCGGCATGGCGTCGAACTTCTCGATCTCGGGGAAGGAGATGTCGACCTGCGAGCGCCCACTCGTCCGCCGCGCCTCGATCAGCGCCGGCAGCCGGTGCAGGGTCTGCGGCCCAAACACCACGTCCACATAAGGCGCACGGGCGACGATGGCCGCGCCCTCCTGGCTGGCGACGCAGCCGCCGACGCCGATGATCAGGTTCGGGTTCTGCTGCTTGAGCTGGCGCACCCGGCCGAGGTCGTGGAACACGCGCTCCTGCGCCTTCTCGCGCACCGAGCAGGTGTTGAAGAGGATCACGTCGGCCTCTTCCGGGTTGTCCGTCTTGGTGATGCCTTCGCTGGCACCGAGCACGTCCGCCATCTTGTCGGAGTCGTACTCGTTCATCTGGCACCCGAAGGTGCGGATGTAGAGCTTCTTCATGAGGGGGTTTCGATCACTGCCTGGGGGGGTTACTGCTTGGGATCCGGCGCCGCGGCCTCTTCCGGGGTGAGCAGCCACACCCGGCGGACCTCGCCGTTATTGTCGAACTGCACCCGCGCGCGATACTTGCCACTCAGGTGCGAGGGCAGCACGATGCGGTTCTCGGTGTCGCGGATCTGCGCGCCGGGGCCGAGCCTGACGGCATTGCCCGCGACCTCGACCACGCCCCGGGCGGCAAAGCCTATCACTGCCTTCTTCGCCTCCGCCGGCATCGCGCGCGGCAGACCCGCAAACACCCCTTGGGCGGTCAAGCCGAGCAGTGAGAGCACGAGGGCAACAGCTGAAATGGTGCGCAAGGGTCGGCCGGGGACCCCGGCAAGAAACGATGGAAGGCTTCGGATCATCCTCGAAACCCCCCGCGCTGTCAATGCAAAATCCTTTTAAATCAAGCGCTCCACGGCCGCCAACGGCACCGGAACAACCGCGGGGAAGGTCGCTTGTCGCAGCGACATCGTAGCCTAGGCGTCTTGACGCACCTGCAGCAAAGCCGCTATATTCGCGCGCTCGGTCGGTGATGTAGCTCAGACGGTTAGAGCGATGGATTCATAACCCATAGGTCGGCGGTTCGATTCCGCCCATCACCACCACAAGTTCAGCAAGCCGTT
>JBFGZP010000423.1:0-2520 GCA_041586695.1 Thauera sp. | reverse complement strand
TGGTCTAGCTCGTGCATCAGAGCCAACAACTGTCCGAGTTGGCCAGAGGGAAACCCTTCACGAGCAAACCAAGCAAGGTAGTGCCCTGGGAGGTCGGCGATGAGCCGACCCTTGTACTTGCCGAAGGGCATCTCACGCGTCACCAGCAGTTCGAGGACTGTTGGCGCCGGCCGAAAACTGACCATGTAACCCGCCTGGTGTCACCGACCGGCACATTGGAGCCAGTTGATGATCGGCACAATGGAGCCACGTTGTGATCGGCACATTGAGGCCAGCGCGTGATCGGCACATAGGAGCCAGTCACGGATCGGCACATAGGAGCCAGCGCCGGATCGGCGCAATGGAGCCAGTGAAGCACTGACGGACGTCTCGACCTTGAGCGTTCCACCGCTACCCTGCCGGGTTTTGGTTCGGCAGGAGGAAGACGGTGGCGCGCAGGAGCATCGAGATGTACGAGTACCGCCAGGCCCTGATGCGCATGCGCCAGGGCGACTCCGAGCGCGAGATCGCGCGCTCCAGACTGATGGGGCGCGCCAAGGCGGCCCGTTTCCGCGAACTGGCCCGCGCCGAGGGCTGGCTCGACCCGGGCAGGCCGGTCCCCGAAGACGCCGAGATCGCCGCCGCGCTGGGGCGTCCTCGGCTGCCCGTGACGGCGCAGTCCTCGATCGCCGCGTACCGGGTGCTGGTCGAGCAGTGGCTGGCGCAGGGCGTGTCGGGCGTGGTGATCCACGCTACGCTTGCGCGCGAGCACGGCTTTACGGGGCACTACTCGAGCGTGCGCCGGCTGATCGCGCAGATCGGCCGCGATCAGCCGCCGGAGGCGACGGTGCGGCTGTCGTTCGCGCCGGGCGAGGCGGCGCAGGTCGATTTCGGCGCCGGCCCGCAGTTGGTGGATCCGGCCACCGGCGAGCTGCGCCGCACCTGGGCGTTCGTGATGACGCTGTGTTTCTCGCGGCACCAGTACGTCGAATTCGTCTGGGACCAGAGCGTGCGCACGTGGCTCGGTTGCCATCGCCGCGCCTTCGAGTGGTTCGGCGCCGTGCCCGCGCGGCTCATCATCGATAACGCCAAGTGCGCGATCACCCGCGCGTGCGCGCACGACCCCGAGGTGCAACGCGCCTACGCCGAATGCGCCGAGGGCTACGGCTTTCGCATCGACGCCTGCCCGCCACACGATCCGCAGAAGAAGGGCATCGTCGAGGCCGGGGTGAAGTACGTAAAGGGCAACTTCCTGCCCACCCGGACCTTTCGTGACCTGGCCGATCTCAACGCCCAGGCGCGCGACTGGGTGTTGAAGGTGGCCGGCCTGCGCATCCACGGCACGACGCGCGTCAAGCCGCTAGAGAGCTTCGCCGTCGAGCGTGGCGTGCTGTTGGCGCTGCCGGCGGTGCCCCCGGATCTGGGCACCTGGCACCAGGTGTCGGTGCATCGCGACTGTCACGTCAGCTTCGAGCGCGTGCTGTACTCGGTCCCTTTCGCGCTGGTGGGCAAACGTCTGTGGCTTCGGGCGACCGATGCCGTGGTCACGCTCTATCAGGACTTCAAGCCCGCCGCCACCCATGCCCGTGCCCGCCGGCCCGGCGAGCGGCGCACCGTCACCGACCATCTGCCGGTCGCAGCCCAGCGCTTCTTCGCGCACGACCGCAGTTGGTGTCTGCAGCAGGCGGGCGAGGTCGGTGACGCCTGCGCCCGTCTGGTCGGTCGGCTGCTCGGCGACCGCATCAGCGAGCGGCTACGTGCGGCGCAGGGCGTGCTGCAGCTCAAGGCCAAGTACGGCGCCGCCCGGCTCGAAGCCGCCTGCGCACGCGCGCTCGCCCACGACAGCCCACATTACCGCACCGTCAAGACCATCCTCGCCGGCGGCCACGACCTCGCCCCGGCCACCACCGTCAACGCAGAGCCCTATGCCGGGCGCGCGCGTTTCGCGCGCGCCACCGCGTCGTTGTTCGCCGACGATCCGACCTCGATTCACTGACCGGGCGCACCGCGCGCCCCATTTACCCAAGGAGTATGCAGATGAACCCCGCCACCGAACTGGCGCCGCAACTCAAGCAGTTACGGCTCTCGGGCATCCTCGATTCGCTCGACGCCCGCAACCGCCAAGCCATCGACGCCAAGCTCGCCTACACCGAGTTCCTCGCCCTGTTGGTCCAGGACGAGATCGCCCGGCGCGAGCAGAAGAAGTTCACCACCCGGCTGCGCCGCGCGGCGTTTCGCGCCACCAAGACGCTCGAAGGCTTCGAGTTCGACCGACTGCCCTTGACCAACCGGGCGCTGGTCCACGACCTCGCCACCGGGCGCTACATCGACGAGCGCGCCCCCGTGCTCATCGTCGGCCCCTGCGGCACGGGCAAGAGTCATCTGGCCCAGGCACTGGGCCACTGCGCAGTGCGCCAGGGGCACGACGTCGTCTTCGCCTCCTGCGCCCAGCTGCTGGCCAGCCTGAACGCCGCACGCGCCATCGGCAACTACGACAGAAAACTGCTGCAACTGGCCCGCGTGCCGGTGCTCATCATCGAT
>JBFGZP010000422.1:0-2530 GCA_041586695.1 Thauera sp. | reverse complement strand
GACGCCATGCTTCGAGCGGCGCGCGCCCAGCCCCGCGTGCGCATCGTGCTGGTGTCGGCGGCCGGCATCAACGACATCGATGCCACCGGCCTGCACGTGCTTGCCGGACTGTTCGAACGCTTCAACTCCCAGGGACAGTCGATTGCGTTCTGCGGCCTGAAGAAGCAGGCGATCGACGCCATGGAGCGCGACGGCCTGTGGGAGCGCATCGCGGACCACGCGACCTACCGCACCGAGCACCACGCCCTGGCCAGGCTGCTGCCCGGCCTGCCCGCGCCCGAACCGACCTGAGCACAGCACAGATGAGCACTGCGCAGATTCTCATCACCCTGATCATCGGCGCCACGGTGGCGATGTTCCTGTGGGGCCGCTGGCGCCACGACATGGTGGCCGCCGGCGCGCTGCTGGCGAGCGTGATCGCCGGGCTGGTGCCGGCGGAGCACGCCTTTGGCGGCTTCAGCCACCCGGCGGTGATCACCGTGGCCTGCGTGCTGGTGCTGAGCAGCGCCCTGCAGCAGTCCGGCGCGGTCGACGTCCTCGCCCGCCGCGTGCTGCCGGCCTCGGGCGGCACCACGTTGACCATTGCCGCGCTCACCGCGCTGGCGGCGGTGCTGTCGGGCGTCATGAACAACGTCGGCGCGCTCGCCTTGCTGATGCCGGTGGCGGTGCAGGTTGCCAGCCGTCACAAGCTGCCGCCCGGGCGGGTGCTGATGCCGGTCGCCTTCAGCTCCAGCCTCGGCGGCATGGTGACGATGATCGGCACGCCGCCCAACCTCATCGTCGCCGGCTTTCGCGAGAGCATCGGCAGCGGCAGCTTCGCCATGTTCGACTACACGCCGGTCGGGCTCGCGGTGGCGGCGGTCGGCGTGAGCTTCATCGCCATCCTGGGCTGGCGCTTGGTACCCGGGCGCAAGCGCACCGGGGCGGAGAGTTTCGAGTCGGGCACCTATCTCACCGAGGCGCGCCTGAACGCCGGGGCGAAGGCGGTGGGGATGAAGCTGTACGAGGCCGAAGCCGCGCTCGACAGCGCGGGGGCACAGATCGTCGGCCTGGTGCGCAACGAGGTTCGGCTTACCGCCCCCTACCCGGGCCGGCGCCTGCGCGAGGGCGACATCCTGACGATCGAGGCCGACCCGTCCTCGCTCGCGGCGGCGCTGTCGAGCCTGGGCCTGAAGCTGGAGGAGGACAAGCCCAGCGCGAAGACCGAGCCGGAGGAGGAAACGGAGGAGGAGCCCGACGACAAGGCCGCTGCGGGCGAACGCGCCCCCGCGGCCGCTGCCTCCAAGGCCGTCGTCGAGGCGAAGCCCACGAACAAAGCCGGCGACAAGGCCGAGCAGGGCTCCGGGGACGAAAGCACCGAAAAGGAGGTTTCGAAAGAGGCCCGGAAAGAGGCCGAGAAGGAGACCGAAGCTCGCGACGCCCAGAAGCGCGCGCACGCCGACGACGTCGAGTTGATCGAACTCGTCGTGCTGCCGCATGCGAGCATCGCCGGGCGTTCGGCCACCGACATCCGCCTGCGCAACCGATACGGCATCAACCTGCTGGCCATTTCACGCCAGGGCCGGCGCTCGACCGTGCGGCTGCGCACCATGCTGATCCGCGCCGGTGACGTGTTGCTGATGCAGGGCTCACCCGAGGCCACCGCAGAGTTCGCCTCGCACAACGGATGCGTCCCCCTCGCCCAGCGCGACCTGCGCCTGCCCGACAAGCGCAAGGCGCTGATCGCCTCCGGCGTCATGGCGCTGGCGATCGGCGGCGCCGCCTTCGGCCTGTTGCCGGCGGCGATCTCCTTCGCCCTCGGCATGCTCGCCCTGATGGCGCTGCGCGTGGTGCCGCCGCGCAATGCCTACGACGCCATCGACTGGCCGGTCATCGTCCTGCTCGGCGCATTGATCCCGGTCGCCGGCGCACTCGAGAGTTCGGGCATGGCCGGCCTGATCGCCGCCTTCCTGCTCGACAACCTGGCCCAGGGCAACGCGGTGATCGCGCTGGTGACCATCCTCGTGTGCACGATGGGGCTGTCGGACATCATGAACAACGCCGCCACCGCGGCGATGATGTGCCCAATCGCCATCGGCACCGCCTCGCAGCTGGGCGTCAGCGCCGATCCCTTCCTGATGGCGGTGGCGGTGGGTGCCTCGTGCGCCTTCCTGACCCCGATCGGGCACCAGAACAACACCCTGATCCTCGGCCCCGGCGGCTTCCGCTTCAGCGACTACTGGCGCCTCGGCCTGCCGCTGGACATGCTCGTGGTAACGGTCGCCGTGCCGATGCTGCTGCTGGTGTGGCCGCTGTGATTCCGGCACCACCGCATGGCCACCCCGCCGGCAGCATGCGCCCGGCCGACATTGACTTTCGGCCGCCTCCAAAGTAAATTGCGCGATTCTTTGCAAACCCATCAACTGGAGCAACACCATGTACGCGGTGATAAAAACCGGAGGCAAGCAGTATCGCGTTGCCGCTGGCGAAAAGATCAAGGTAGAACAGATACCGGCCGACGTGGGTTCCGAAATCACCATCGACCAGGTCT
>JBFGZP010000421.1:0-2533 GCA_041586695.1 Thauera sp. | reverse complement strand
GGCGCCGGGCAAGTGGGCATCGCTCGGGCTGACCATCGCGGTCCACCTCGGCCTCGCCGTGTTCCTGTTCTTCGGCATCAACTGGCAGAGCGCGCCGCCGGCCTCGCTCGAGGTCAGTCTCGTCAGCGGACCGCCGGTCGTTACCCCCGAGCCGAGGCCCGACCCGGCGCCGGAACCCAAACCCAAACCGGAGCCGAAGCCGGAGCCGCCGAAACCTGAACCGCCCAAGCCGGAACCGAAGCCCGAACCGCCCAAGCCCGAACCGAAGCCCGAGCCGCCCAAGCCGGTGGCGAAACCGGAAATCGCCACCAAGGCGCCGGAAAAGAAACCCGAGCCGAAGAAGCCCGAGCCCAAGCCCGAACCGAAGAAACCTGAGCCCAAACCGGAACCCAAGCCCCAGCCGAAGCCCGAACCAAAGCCCGAACCAAAGCCCGAGCCCAAACCGGTTCAGCCGCCGAAGGACGACTACATCGCCCAGCGCCTGGCGCAGGAGGCCGAACGCGCCCAGCTCGAGCGCATGATGCGCAATGACGTGGCGCGCGCGTCGGCGGCCCGCGCGGTCGGAGACATGGACAGGTACAAGCTCGCCATCAGCACCAAGGTGCGGGGCAACCTGCTGCGCCCGCCGGGCCTGTCGGGGAATCCGGAGGCCGAGTTCGAGGTCGATCAGCTGCCGTCCGGCGAGGTCATGGCGATCCGCCTGAAACGCACCTCTGGCGTTCCGGCCCTCGACGACGCCATCGAGCGCGCCATCCGCCGCTCCAGCCCGCTGCCGCTGCCCGAGAACCGCAACCAGTTCGAACGCACCCTCAACCTGAAATTCCGCCCGCTGGCAGATGACTGAGCCTGCCCCGTCTATAATTCGACGCTCGAGCACCCACCGATGATGAAAATGCTTTCCGCTTTCCGCCTGTTGATCGCCGCCTTCGTCGCCAGCCTGTCGCTGGCCGCGCAGGCACAGCTTTCCATCGAGATCACCGGCGCGGGCGCCTCGCGCTTCCCGGTCGTCATCCCGATCTTCGAGAACGAGGGTTCGCTGCCGCGTGGGGTGACCGATGTGGTGCGGGCCGACCTCGAACGCAGCGGCCTGTTCAGCCTGATCGACATCGGACCACTGGCACTGCCCGAAGCGGTCGTCCCCGATCTGGCCGGCATCCGCGGCCGCGGGGCGGATGCGGTCCTCACCGGCACCGTTGCCGCGCAGGCCGACGGGCGCTTCCAGGTGCGCTTCCGCCTGTTCGATGCGCAGAAGCAGACCGAACTGGGCGCCTTGGCCCTGCCCATGGCGCCGGCGCAGAACCGCCTGGTCGGCCATCGCATCGCCGACTTCGTCTACGAGAAGCTCACCGGCCTCCCGGGCTATTTCTCCACCCGTATCGCCTACGTCGTCAAGACCGGCACCAACTACGAACTGCAGGTCGCCGACGCCGACGGCATGAACGCGCAGGCTGCGCTGCGCTCGCGTGAGCCGATCATCTCGCCGGCGTGGTCGCCGGACGGCCAGAACCTGGCCTACGTGTCGTTCGAGCAGAAGAAGCCGATCATCTACATCCACACCCTGGCCACCGGCCAGCGTCGCGTTGTGGCCAACTTCAAGGGCTCGAACTCCGCGCCTGCCTGGTCCCCCGACGGCACGCAACTCAGCGTCGTGCTGACCAAGGACGGCCAGTCGCAGCTCTACCTGCTCAATGCCGATGGCTCGGGCGTGCGCCGTCTCGCCACTTCCGCCGGCATCGACACCGAGCCGGCATGGTCGCACGATGGCCAGTGGATCTACTTCACTTCCGATCGCGGTGGCAGTCCGCAGATCTACCGTATCTCGACCAGCGGCGGCAGCGCCCAGCGGGTCACCTTCGACGGCGGCTACAACGTCACCCCGCGGCCCTCGGCCGACGGGCGCCTGCTCGCGTTCATCACCCGAAACGGCGGCCGCTTCCAGGTGGCAGTGCAGGACCTCGAAACCCGCCAGACAACGATCCTCACCGATTCGGCACGTGACGAATCCCCCAGCTTTGCTCCCAACGGACGCATGATCCTCTACGCCACCGAGAGTGGCGGCCGGGGCGTGCTGTCCGCGGTGTCCGCGGACGGGCGGGTGAAGCAGCGCCTTTCGGTGCAGGCCGCCGATGTTCGTGAACCCGCGTGGGGTCCGCAGCCTCGGTAATAACAAGGCGGCAATCATGCCGCCGACTCACTGCTGTCCTAAACGCAACACAATGGAGATTCACCCGTGAAGAAGCTTGTACTGCCCGCCCTGCTCGCCACCCTGCTTGCCGCCTGCTCGAGCACCGGCCCTGACACCACTGCCGCCGCCGTCGTCGACCGCTCCGGCGCCGGCGCCGGCGTCGCCACCGTAACCGCCCCGAGCGCAGCCGGCTCGGGCATCGCCGCGCTGACCGATCCGAACAACATCCTGTCCAAGCGCAGCGTGTTCTTCGACTTCGACAGCTACGTGATCAAGCCCGAAGCCAAGGCGCTGGTGGAAGCGCATGCCCGCTTCCTGGTGCAGAACCCGCAGATGAAGATGCTCATC
>JBFGZP010000420.1:0-2537 GCA_041586695.1 Thauera sp. | reverse complement strand
GCTTGCCGTTCTCTGTTGGTTATTTATGTGATGGTCCAATTATGGGCCTCAGGCCGGCGGGGCGACAGTTTCGTCGCCCTCGACCGCGATCGGCGGCAGCAGGCGCTGCAGGTGCCCGAGCAGGCGTTCGCCGACCTGCGAAACGCTGTCGCCGACCCCGAAGTCCTTCATCCGGATCGTCTTCAGGCCCTCGTAGCCGCAGGGATTGATGCCGGCAAAGGGCGACAGGTCGACGTCGACGTTGAGGGCGAGGCCGTGGTAGCTGCAGCCCTTCCTGACGCGCAGGCCGAGGGCCGCGATCTTGGCGCCGTCGATGTAGACCCCGGGCGCGCCCTCCCTGCGCTCGGCGGCGAGGCCGTAGTCGGCGAGCGTGTCGATGATCGCCTGCTCCATCAAGGCGACGAGCTCGCGCACCTTCAGCTGGCGGCGCGGCAGGTCGATGAGCAGGTAGGCCACTAGCTGGCCGGGACCGTGGTAGGTGATCTGGCCGCCGCGGTCGATCCTGACCAACGGGATGGCGCGATCGTTGTTCAGCAGGTGCTCGGGCCGGCCCGCCTGGCCAAGGGTATATACGGGAGGGTGCTCGAGCAGCCAGATCTCGTCCGGCGTATCCGCGCCGCGCTCGGCGGTGAATACGCGCATCGCCTCGAGCGCCGGCTCGTACTCCACCTGACCGAGGCGCTTGATGATCACAACACCACCTTGACCATCGGGTGCGCAGTCAGCTCGCGATACATGGCGTCGACCTGCGGCTGGGAAACGGCGCGGAAGGTGCAGGTGACGGCGAGGTAGTTGCCCTTGCTCGAGGGTCGCATCTCCACGCCCGCAGGATCGAAATCCGGCGCGTGGCGCAGCACCACCTCGATTACGGCCTGGGCGAAACCGTCGACCCGCGCGCCCATGATCTTGATGGGGAAATCGCAGGGGAACTCGAGCAGGCTCTGGCGTGCCTCCTCAGCCATTGCGCATCACCGTGTGCTTGAAGTCCTGGTACCAGCCGTACATCCGCTTCCCCATCGGGCCGGGCTCACCACTGCCTACCGGCTCGCCATCGAGGGCGGTGATCGGCAGCACTTCCTTGGTCGACGACGTCATCCACAGCTCGTCGGCGCAGCGCACCTCCGCTTCGAGCACCTCGCGCACCTTGAACGACAGGCCGTGGCAGTCGGCGAGTTCGAGCACGACGTCGTAGGTGATGCCGGGCAGCATCAGGTGGCTCTTGGGCGGTGCCAACAGCACGCCGTCCTTGACCACGAAGATGCTCGAAGCCGAGCCCTCGGTGAGAAAGCCGTCACGAAACAGCACCGTCTCGGCGCAGCCATTGTCGATGGCGTGCTGGCGCAGCAGGCAGTTGCCGAGCATCGATACCGACTTGAGGTCGCAGCGCAGCCAGCGGATGTCGGCAGCACTCACGGCGGAAACGCCGGCGGAGAGCTGGTCCGCCGAGGGCGCGGCGAGCGCCTCGCTCATGAGGAACACCGTGGGCGGAACCTCCGGCGGCGGGAAGGCATGGTTGCGCCGGCTGTCCACGCCGCGCGTGACCTGCAGGTAGACCGACTGGTCTTCCCACGGGTTGCGGGCGATGATCTCGCCGACGATCTGCTTCCATTCGGCCGCGCTGTGCGGGTTGGCGAGGCGCATCGCGGCCAGCGTGTTGCCGAGGCGGACGATGTGCTCGTCGAGCCGGAACGCACGGCGCGAATAGGCGGGGATCACCTCGTAGGCGCCATCGCCGAAGAGGAAGCCGCGGTCCATCGGCGACACCCTCGCGTCGGCGAGCGGCAGGTAGTTTCCGTTGACAAAGGCGGTGACCATGGCTTCCTCCATGCCCGGCTTAAAGGCTCTTGATCCACATCATCAGGGCGTCCCACAGGCGGCCGAAGAAGCCGGCCAGCGGCACGTCCTGCAGCGCGGCGACGCGATACTCGCCGAGCAGCTTGCCGTCCAGGGCGAGCTTGAGCGTGCCCACCTCCTGGCCCTTCTGCAGCGGGGCGACCAGCGGCTGGCGGCTCTCCAGCGTCACCTGCACCTTCTGCGACTCATCCTTCGGCAGCGACATCATGAAGTCGCTGGTGAAGCCCACCGGTACCTCGTTGGCCTGGCCCTTCCACACGCGGAATTGGGACAGCGCCTCATCGGCCGCATAGAGCTTCACCGTGTCGTAGAACTGGAAGCCGTAGTTCAGCAGCTTGAGCGACTCCTGCGCACGGATGTTGTCCGAATCGGCACCGAGCACCACGGAGATCAGCCGGCGCGGGCCGCGCAGCGCAGTCGACACCAGGCAGTATCCCGCCGCGCTGGTGTGGCCGGTCTTCATGCCGTCGACGGTGGGGTCGAGGTAGAGCAGGCGGTTGCGATTGGGCTGCTTGATGCCGTTGTAGGTGTATTCCTTGACCGAATACAGGCTGTAGTAAGCCGGGTGATCGCGCACGATGGCGCTGGCGAGCACGGCGAGGTCGCGTGCGGTGGTGTAGAGCTGCGGGTCGGGCAGGCCGCTGGAGTTGGTGAAGTTGGTGTTCACCATGCCGAGGCGCTGG
>JBFGZP010000419.1:0-2567 GCA_041586695.1 Thauera sp. | reverse complement strand
CGGAAGGCAGATGAGATCGTGCTATCGGCCACGTGCAGTCAAGCGAGGGTGACTGAAAGCGCCGAGACGAACGTCAGCAGCAATTCACACGGCCGGCATTCGAGCAAGCACGGCGGTCTCCCGCAACTCGTCCGCGGAGTGCGGTTGGAGGAGAGTGTCTTGTGCGCGCCAGTCCGTGCTGCCCAAGCTGTACATCCACGCCCACCACCTGCGCGCTGCCGCGGTAGACCGGCAGCGTTCGCCCTTCACTGGGACGTGTCATGCGCGGCTTCGGGCGGCCGGGTGATGAGGGCGGTCCCACCGCCGACATTACGGGCTCGCCCGTGAGGTCGGACTCACCGGGCCTCAACCTGCAGCCCGTGCCTGTCACGGCTTGGCGCACCACCGGCCCGTCTCGCCATTGCCCGCGGCTTCTCCCCTAGGCTTGAAGACCTGGTCGTGGAGGAACAGCTGCGTGAAGGAGACGAAGCGCTCGCTGTAGATCGCGTTGTGATCGGCAATCACGCCCCGATCGGTCTGCACGACGAGGAACGGAAGGCGCGCGGGCAGGCGGGAGCCTTTTCCGGCACCGCCTTGATCGGGCTGCAGCGTCAATGGGTCGGGTTGCCGCCGATCGCCAGCATCGTCACCGAGAGGATCGCCATACTGCATTGTCGAGTCCGTCGACCGGCTGGAAGCGATCATGCTCATTGCCCGGGGGATGATCTTCGTCATGCCTTCGGCGCTCCAGTCAACCGTGGCGTCAAGGTTAGGGCACCCGCATGGCTCGTCGCTCTTCTCCTCCTGCGCCACACCGTCCGACACTAAGCGATGGGTGATGTAGCGGGGATCGTGACCGACGGTCTTGCGTATGGCATTCGCCTGTTCGGGGCTGCTGGCGTGCTGGAAAAGCGTGTCGAGCGTGCGGCCGATCGGAAACGCAAGGCGGGTGGCGCTGTCGGCCTCGGAGGTGACGATCATCATCACCGGCCGTTGGCCGTCCGGGTAGCAGCGATTGACTGCGATATCGAACAGCGGCTCGTACAGCGAGCCCTCGAAGGCCGGGTTGACCAGCAGGACGAAGTCGCCGAAGCTCCGCGCCACGTCGTAGCGCGTCTTGCCTTTGTCGGTGATTGTGTGTGCGGCGCGCTCAATGATGGCGTGCGAGAGGGCCGAGTAGATGACGAGGCCACCGAAGCTGTGGCCAGTGACAACGAGCTGGGTCCTGTCGCCCGCCTCGTGGTCGGCCGACTCCCGCCGGCTGTCGCGGTAGTCCCTCAGGCGTGTGAGCAGCTCCAGCACGCTGCCCCTGCCCACGCGCTGGGCAGCATCCTTGCGCGACCAGAACGAAAGGTTGTTCAGCGCGCTGCCGAAGGGCAGGCCGCGCCAGCCCAGGTAAACCCCGACCACGACGCGCTTCGAATCCTCGTTGAAGATCTTGTTCTCGAGCAGGTCGGTGCGCTCGAGCAGGCGTGAGAAGCAGATCACGTTGTTGTCGCATGCGCTCGCGTTGTGCTTCCAGCCGTGCGCATAAACATGGATCAGTACCTCTCGTTGCTGCTGCCGCAGTCCTTCGAGCAGCACGAACAGGCTGTCCATCTGCCTGCGGTCGGCGAACCAGCCCTGGTCGTCGAATTCGACGAAGGCGAGGTAGTAGTCTCGACGGTCGGTGTCGGCCGGGTTCGCGCCCGGCGCATCCGGGTTTCCATCACTGCGGCTGTAGTAGCGATGCTGGACGGCGTGCGAGTCGGGCGTCGCGGCATCTGGCTGCTCGCACGGCGGATGCAGGTCGCCGTCGGAGGCCCTCGGGTCTACGGCACAGGCGAAGTCGGGCGAGACGTCGGTGCGATAGGGCCCGAAAGGTGCGCAGGCCGTGAGGCCGAGAATCAGCAACAGGAGGGCCGCGAGTCCTGGGATCGACATGACAGAGCCCACTTGGCAACAGGCCGCGAATGGCATGCCGCCGACGGTTGGGGTGGTGCCTGGCGAAGCGCCGCACCACCCTGCCGATCCATCATCTGCGCGTGACCGTAGCAAGTCAAGGGGGGTGATCGGCTGCGAGTCCTCGCAGGCCTCCAGGGTTAGGCCCTGCAAACCTGCAAGACATTGGCTGTGAAGAACTAGGTGCCGCCGGGATGCCAGGCGCGTCTATAGTGGGGCATGACGGCATCTTGCGCGGGACGTCGTTTCGGTGCGTTGCCCTTCGGTTATTGCACCCACGTGAGCTCGACCCAACCGAGCGCCCGCTTGCATCGATCATCGGTCGTTCGTGCGTCAGCGAGTCGCACTACGCCTTCGGGTCGACACGACTCATCGGCGAGCGGCAGCTTCCGAGCGGCAAATCGCCAGCGGCGGCTTTCCGGTGATGAATCCGAAGGGCTGTCAGTCTTAACACGACCCCTTGCGGTCAGTCAGGTATGGCGGCAGCTGCCGCTCAACGATAAAGCTCAGCCGCGCGGCTTTGCCGCGTCGGCTGAAGCGCCTTGTTCGGCGTCACCCCGAGAGCGCATCAACGCGAAGCCGAACCAGACCATCCACACGCTCATGAGCACTGAGGATGCCACCCAGAGGGGGTTTCCGAAATCGAT
>JBFGZP010000418.1:0-2576 GCA_041586695.1 Thauera sp. | reverse complement strand
CACGCGGCGTCAAGCTCAGCTCTCCTCAGGGACTTCGAGCACGTAGCCCATGCCGCGCACGGTGCGGATCAGCTTCGGCTCGAACGGCTCGTCCACCTTTGCACGCAGGCGACGTACCGCGACCTCGATGACGTTGGTGTCGCTGTCGAAGTTCATGTCCCACACCTGGGAGGCGATCAGCGAGCGCGGCAAGACCTCGCCCTGGCGGCGCAGCAAGAGCTCGAGCAGGGCGAACTCCTTCGCCGTGAGGTCGATGCGCACGCCCGCCCGCGTCACGCGGCGGCGCATCAGGTCGAGTTCCATGTCGGCTGCGCGCAGGGATTCGGGCTCCTTCGAGCGCCCCCGCCGAAGTAGCGTGCGCACGCGCGCGAGCAGCTCGGAAAAGGCGAAGGGCTTGACGAGGTAGTCGTCCGCACCGAGTTCGAGCCCGCGCACCCTGTCCTCCACCTGATCGCGCGCAGTGAGAAAGAGCACCGGCATCTCCTGGCCGTTGCGGCGCACCGTCTGCAGCACGCCCCAGCCGTCGAGCGAGGGCAGCATGACGTCGAGCACGATCAGGTCGTGCGCGCCGCTCATCGCCAGGTGCAGGCCGTCGAGCCCGTCGCGCGCGAGGTCGACGACGAAGCCGGCCTCGACCAGGCCCTGGCGCAGATAGTCGCCCGTCTTGGGTTCGTCCTCGACGATCAGGATCTTCACCGTACTTTCCCCGAATATGTCCTGTGCTCGAATTGTGCCTGCGCTGGGGCTCGGCGATCGGCGGATTACAAAGATGTAATCATTGGGTAAGGGTCCCGACGGGGTGGCGTGCGCACAATTGGGGCGCCCCACCCGCTGGGCCGGATTCCCCGTTGCCGCAGGTTCAACAGAAATCGGCGTGGAGTCGAAACCCATGCTGCGCCGGATGCCTGGATGCGGGCATCACCGCAGGGCTGCCGATATCGTTGTCGATGGCAGCAGCATCGGTCGCGAACGATCGTGCGCACACGATCCCGGTGGTCCGGCATCCGCCGGCCGTCGGGGTGGCGCCGCCAAGCGACAGGAGAAGAACACTCAGGACCCCGTGACGATGAAATCAATCACACTCCCGCATTGCGGGGTTGCGCTGCTCTGCTGCGTGGCCCTGTCCACCAGTGCCGCTGACGTGGCGCCGGCGACCGCTCAAGCGGCAGAGCCCGACTCCGCGCAGGCGAGCACCCACGCAACCGTGCCCTCGCCGGTCCCCGCCTTCGAATCGGTGCTCGAATCCTTCCGCCCGTTCCGGGCCGACGAACCGATGCGCGACTGGCGCGAGGTCAACGACGAGGTCGGCGGCCTCGGTGGCCATGTCGGTCATCTGCGTCCCCCCGGCACAGGAGGAGCGCGATGAAGCCGAAGCGCCGCCCTCTGCTACCGATCCTCGCCGTCTCGCTGCTGCTGTCCGGCTGTGCGAGCGCGGTGATCGACCAGAACTACGCCGCGCTCGAGCAGTTCGGCCGCGAGCAGGCCGGAGTCGAGCCGCGCTGGCTGCGGTCCGACGAGGAGCGCGCGGTGATGGCGCTGGAAGTGGATCGCATGCTCGCGCAGCCGCTGAGCGCCGACGACGCGGTGCGCATCGCCCTCGGCTACAGCCCGGCCTTCCAGGTCGTGCTTGCCGAGGCGGCGGCCGCCTCGGCCGATGCCACCCGCAGCGCCCGCATCGCCAACCCCGTGTTCACCTTCGAGCGCCTGGTGCGTTCGGAGGGTGGCGAGCGCGAAATCGACATCGGCCGCTCGCTCGGCTTCTCGCTGCTCGACATCCTGCTGCTGCCGGCCCGCCTGGAACGCGCGGAATTCCGCCAGCAGCAGACCCGGCTGCAGGCCAGCACCGCGGTACTGCAGACGGTGACCGAGGTGCGCACGGCCTGGGTCAGGGCCGTGGCGGCCGGTCAGGTGGCCCGTTTCCAGGGCGAGGCGAGCGGCGCGGCCACTACCGGCGCCGAGATCGCGCGGCGGATGCAGGCGGCGGGCAACTTCAGCCGCCTGCAAAGCGCGCGTGAGCACCTGCTGCGCGCCGAAGCGACCCGCAGTTTCATCCGCGCACGCCAGGACGCCACGGCCACGCGTGAGGCGCTGGCGCAACTGCTCGGACTCACCCCGAGCCAGGCTTTCGCCCTCAAGCTGCCGGAGCGCCTGCCCGAACTACCGGGGCAGCCGATGCCGGAAAACGAGGCCGGGCGCACCGCCTTCGAGGACCGGCTCGACATCCGGCTGGCGCGCGCCGACCTCGAGTGGACGGCGAAGGATCTCGGCCTGGGCAAGGTGACGAGCGTGGTCGACGGCCTTCACGTCGCCGGCATCCGCAACAGCGAAACCGGGCTGCCGGCCCAGCGTGGCTTCGAGATCGAGTTTCCGCTGCCGCTGTTCGACTTCGGCGATGCGACGCGCGCGGCCGGTCAGGCGCGCTACCTCGCCGCCTTCAACCGCACGGCGCAGGTCGCGCGCAATGCCGCCTCGCAACTGCGGATCAGCTACGACAGCTACCGCAACGCGCACGACCTCGCGAGGTTGAGTCGCGACGAGATCCTGCCGCTGCGGCAGACGATCGGCGACGAGGCCGT
>JBFGZP010000417.1:0-2580 GCA_041586695.1 Thauera sp. | reverse complement strand
GTGGAGCGCGATCGGCCTGCCCATCGCGCTGCAGATCGGCGCCGAGCGCTTCGACGAATTGCTCGCCGGCGCGCACGCGATGGATCTTCATTTCCGCAGCGCGCCGCTCGAGGACAACCTGCCGGCGACGATGGCGCTGCTGGGCATCTGGAACATCGATTTCCTCGACGCGCCAACCCACGTCATCGCCCCCTACCACCAGCGCCTGCACCGCCTGCCGGCCTACCTGCAGCAGCTCGACATGGAATCGAACGGCAAGTCGGTGCGCCTGGACGGCACGCCGGTTGGCTGCCAGACGAGTCCGGTGATCTGGGGCGAGCCCGGCATCAACGGCCAGCACGCTTACTTCCAGATGCTGCACCAGGGCACCCGCTTCGCCCCGATCGACTTCATCGGCGTGATGGAGCATCCCGACCACCTCGACCACCACCATCGCGTCGCCTTCGCCAACATGGTGGCGCAGGGCGAAGCACTGATGCGCGGCAAGACCGCCGAACAGGTCGAGGCCGAGATGCGCGCAGCCGGATTCACCGAAGAGCGCGTCCGCGAGCTGATCCCGCACCGCGTGTTCCCGGGCAACCGCCCGAGCAACACGCTGCTGCTCGAGCGCCTCGATCCCCACACCCTCGGCGCGCTGATCGCGCTGTACGAGCACCGCACCTTCGTCCAGGGCGTGGTCTGGGGAGTGAATTCCTTCGACCAGTGGGGCGTGGAGCTCGGCAAGCAACTCGCCGCCCGGGTGCTCGACGACCTCGCCGCCGACGCCGACGCCAACAGCCACGACGCCAGCACCTCCGGCCTGATCGCGCTCTATCGCGAGCGCGCGCGCAGCCCGCGCACCGCGCAATAAGCCCGCCCGAAACCACACCCAGGGCGCCCCCCGCCCCCAGGAGACAAACGTGAGTACAGCACGCAATACCAAGATCCTAGCCACGCTCGGCCCGGCCAGTTCGGACATCGAAACCATTCGCGCCCTGCACCTGGCTGGGGCGGATGTCTTTCGCCTGAACTTCAGCCACGGCTCGCACGCCGACCACGCCGCGCGCGCCGCGCAGATCCGCCAGATCAGCGCCGAGCTCGGGCGTCCGATCGGCATCCTCGCCGACCTGCAGGGCCCCAAGCTGCGCATCGGCACCTTCGCCGAGGGCGCGGTGAGCCTCAAGCGCGGCGAGCACATCCGCTTCGACTCCGACCCCACGCCGGGCGACCGCGAGCGCGTATGCCTGCCCCACCCCGAGATCATCGCCGCCTCGAAGCAGGGCGACCTGCTGCTGCTCGACGACGGCCGCATACGCATGGAGGTTACCGCGGCGCACCCGGACGCCCTCGAGCTGGTCGCGCTCAACGACGGCACGCTGTCGAACCGCAAGGGGGTGAACGTGCCCTCGAGCACGCTCGACCTGTCGCCGCTCACGAAGAAGGACCTCGCCGACCTCGACTTCGCCCTGTCGCTCGGCGTCGATTGGGTCGCGCTGTCCTTCGTGCAGCGCGCCTCGGACATCGCCCAGGCGCAGGAGATCATCCAGGGCCGCGCGGCCTTGATGGCCAAGATCGAGAAGCCTTCGGCGATCACCGAGATCGCCGGCATCCTGGAACTGGCCGACGGCATCATGGTGGCGCGCGGCGACCTCGGCGTCGAGCTCCCCGCCGAGGAGGTGCCCGGCCTGCAGAAGAAGCTCGTGCGCCTCGCGCGTGCCGCCGGCAAGCCGGTGGTGGTGGCCACCCAGATGCTCGAATCGATGGTGTCCTCGCCGGCGCCGACCCGCGCCGAAGCCTCCGATGTGGCCACCGCGGTGTTCGACGGCGCCGACGCGGTGATGCTGTCGGCCGAATCCGCCTCGGGCCAGTACCCGCTCGAGGCGGTCGAGATCATGTCGCGCATCATCTGCCGCACCGAGGCCGACTCCCTGCACCGCCAGTACATCGACACCGTGGCCGCCAACATGAAGGCCAGCGGAACCGACGCCATCGGCACGGCGATCCGCAGCATCACCGCGATGATGCCGGTGTGCGCCACCGTGGCCTTCACCGCCTCCGGTTCGACCGCGCTGCGCATCGCCCACCAGCGCCCGCAGTCGCGCATCCTGTGCCTCACCCCCTCGCCGACCGTGGCCGGGCGTCTCACCGTCGCCTGGGGCCTGCGCCCGCGGGTCTCCACCGAGACCGGCACCGTCGAGGAGATGGTCGAGGCGGCGGTCAAGGGCTGCCGTGCAGAGGGCATGGTGCGCGAGGGCGAAGCGGTCATCGTCACCGCCGGCGTACCCTTCGGCACCCCCGGCACGACCAACCTGCTGCGCCTGGTGTGGCCCTCGGCCGACGCCGTGGCGGCCTGAGCGACGCCGGCCCGACACCGACGCAATCGACCCTCGAACGAACGAAATTCAAGCAAGGAACCCGACGATCATGGAAACCCAAGCCAACACCCAAGCCAAGCTCACGCCGATGCAGCAACGCCTGCACGACCTCTTCCCCGCCGAGGCCGACATCCCCGAGGCCTGCCGCGTGCTCGCGCCGCTGCATCAGCGCTCGATCCTCCTGAACGGCGAGATGCAGATCTGGAAGGGCGCCACCCGCGCGGTG
>JBFGZP010000416.1:0-2586 GCA_041586695.1 Thauera sp. | reverse complement strand
TCGGCGCACGCGGCAACAACCTCAAGAACGCCACCGTCGACCTGCCGCTGGGCCTGTTCACCTGCGTGACCGGCGTATCCGGCTCGGGAAAGTCCACCCTCATCAACGACACCCTGGCTGCCGCGGCCGCGAGACAGCTCAATCGCGCCGGCACCGAGCCGGCGCCACACGAGACGATTGAAGGGATGGACGCGCTGGACAAGGTCATCAACGTCGACCAGTCGCCGATCGGCCGGACGCCACGCTCCAACCCGGCAACCTACACCGGCCTGCTCACCCCTATCCGCGAGCTCTTCGCCGGCGTGCCCGAGGCGCGTGCGCGCGGCTACGGCCCGGGGCGTTTTTCCTTCAACGTACGAGGCGGGCGCTGCGAAGCCTGTCAGGGCGACGGTCTCATCAAGGTCGAGATGCACTTCCTGCCCGACATGTACGTGCCCTGCGACATCTGCCACGGCAAGCGCTACAACCGCGAGACGCTCGAGATCCGCTACAAGGGCAGGACGATCTATGAGGTGCTCGACATGACGGTAGAGCAAGCCCTGGAATTCTTCCGCCCCGTGCCCACGGTCGCGCGCAAGCTCGAGACCCTGATCGATGTCGGCCTGGGATACATCCGCCTGGGCCAAAGCGCCACCACGCTCTCCGGAGGCGAGGCACAGCGGGTGAAACTCGCGCTCGAGCTGTCCAAGCGCGACACCGGTCGCACGCTCTACATTCTCGACGAACCGACCACCGGGCTGCATTTCCAGGACATCGAGATGCTGCTGAGCGTGTTGCACCGCCTGCGCGATCACGGCAACACGATCATCGTCATCGAGCACAACCTCGACGTCATCAAGACCGCCGACTGGATCGTCGACATGGGGCCGGAAGGCGGCGATGGCGGCGGCATCGTGGTGTGCTGCGGCACGCCGGAGAACGTCGCACTCGCGCCGGCGAGCCATACCGGCCGCTACCTGCGCCAGGCGCTGGCGGCCGCGAGGCCCTAGCCGCCGTAACCGCGCGGATTGAGGCGCTGCCAACGCCAGGCGTCGGCGCACATCGCCGCAAGGTCGAGCTCGGCGCGCCAGCCGAGCACTTGGGCCGCCCTGGCAGCGTCGGCCCAGCAAGCGGCGACGTCGCCGGGCCGACGCGCCACGATCTGGTAGGGAATCGAACGTCCACAGGCCGTCTCGAAGGCCTTCACTACCTCGAGCACGCTAAAACCCCGCCCGGTCCCGAGGTTGAAGGTATTGACCCCGCGCAGGACCTCGATTCGCTCCAGCGCGCGGAGGTGCCCGAGGGCGAGGTCCACGACATGGATGTAGTCGCGCACGCCTGTGCCGTCGGGTGTCGGATAGTCGCCGCCGAACACGTTCAGGCGTTCCAGCCGCCCGACCGCCACCTGGCTCACGTATGGCATCAGGTTGTTCGGCAGCCCACCGGGATCCTCGCCGATGCGCCCGCTGCAGTGGGCCCCCACCGGATTGAAGTAACGCAGCAGGGCGACGTTCCAGCGCGGGTCCGCGGCTCCCACATCCCGCAGGATCTCCTCACCCATCAACTTCGTACGCCCGTATGGATTGGTGGCGGTGGTGGGAAAACCCTCGTCGATCGGCACACTGGCCGGATCCCCATAGACGGTCGCCGACGAACTGAAAACGAGGCGGCGCACGCCCGCGTCGTCCATCGTCGCCAACAAGCTCAACAGACCGTTGAGGTTGTTGTCGTAATAGGCTCTCGGCATGACCACAGACTCGCCGACCGCCTTCTTCGCGGCGAAATGGATGACCGCCTGCACCGGATAGCGGGAAAAGATGCCGCTCAACACCCCGCGATCACGAACGTCAGCCTGGATGAAGCCCGCAAGCGGGCGGCCACCGAGCGCCTCGACGCGGCGCAGGGCCTCGGGCGAGGAATTGGACAGGTCATCGATCACCACGACATCGTGCCCCGCGCTCAGCAGTTCGACGCAGGTATGCGAGCCGATGTAACCCGCACCACCAGTTATCAGGGTCAAGGCCATCTGTACTGCCTTACTTGTCGGTCATCGTGATCGGGATTGTCGCGCCTGGCCCGAAACATGGGCAAAAAAAAAGCCGGGGCGAACCCGGCTTTCTTCACACTTGCATGCCACGCGGTGCTTACGCTGCCTCGACCTCGACTTCGGGCGCGTCCGTTTCCGGCCGGTCGAGCAGTTCGATCAGCGCCATCGGCGCATTGTCGCCGTCGCGGAAACCGAACTTCAGGATGCGCAGATAACCGCCATTGCGGGTGGCGTAGCGCGGACCCAATTCGTCGAACAGTTTGCCGACCATGTCGCGGTCACGCAGTCGATTGAAGGCCAGACGGCGGTTGGCCAGGCTGGGCTTCTTGCCCAGCGTGATCATCGGCTCCACCACGCGGCGAAGTTCCTTCGCCTTCGGCAGGGTCGTCTTGATCACTTCGTGACGCAGCAGCGAATTGGCCATGTTGCGAAACATCGCCTGGCGGTGGCTGCTGGTCCGATTCAGCTTGCGAAGACCGTTACGGTGACGCATTTCAATTCCTCACTTGACCGGCGCTTCTCAACCGAGCTTCTCGAGCCCGGCCGGCGGCCAGTTTTCC
>JBFGZP010000415.1:0-2597 GCA_041586695.1 Thauera sp. | reverse complement strand
TTCGAGTTCCGCCCCGACCGCGACAAGACGGCGCCGCGCCAGATCACGCAGGGCATCCTCGGCGTGAGCCGGACCTTCCCGGCGGGCGGTGGCAACAAGACGGCCGCCTGCACGGTGACGCCCGAAGTCGAGACGCTCGACATCCGGTCCTGACCCGCATGGACATTCAGAAGTTTCTGAATGCAGCGCTGTGCCCTCGGGAACATGCAGTCGAGGTTCCCGAGCTCGCGCACTGGTTCGCCGAGGGCGAGCCGGTGGAGTGGGTGGTGCGTGGCCTGAGCGGCGCCGAGATGGGCCGCGCCAGCCTGGCCGCCGAGCGCGGATCGGACAACGTGCGCGCGCTGGTGGCGGCGATGGCCGGCGACGGCGACAAGGCGGTGGCCATCCGCCGTGCGATGGGCCTGTCGGACGAGGAAGTGCCGGCCGACGTGTCGCGCCGCATCGAGATGCTGGCGGCCGGGTCGGTGCGCCCGGCCCTCGGCAGCGACAACCGCGATGTGGCGGTGAAGCTGGCCGAGAGCTACCCGACCGTGTTCTTCAACCTGACGAACCACATCCTGCGCCTGACCGGCCAGGGGGCAGAGCTGGGAAAGCCGAAGCGCTCTGGCAAGAGCCCGGGGTAAGGGCTGCGGCCTTTCTCTGCGCAGAGCGCGGGCGGTTTCTGTACGAGGCCCGGCCGGACATCTTCCCGCAGGGGCATCTGACCGACACGGAGACCGCCGTCTGGGGCTTGTTCTACAAAGAGCGCAATGCGTCGAGCGGACAAAGAGGCTGAATGCAAACCATGTTGCGCCCTGTGATCATCGGAAACGCCACGCTCTACCTCGGCGACTGCATGGACGTGCTGCCGACGCTGCCGCGCGTCGATGCGGTGATCACCGATCCGCCCTACTTCAAGGTCAAGGGCGATTACTGGGATAACGAGTGGGACAAGCCGCACGACTTCCTGGATTGGATGCGTGGGCTTGTTGGCATGCTCGCCGACAGGCTGGCGTCGAATGGGAGTCTGTACCTGTTCGCGTCGCCGCAGATGGCTGGCCGCGTCGAGTCGGTTATATGGGAGCGCCTTGCCGTGCTTGGGCATATCGTGTGGCGAAAGGGCAAGCCTGGCGCCCGCGAGATCACGCGCGCGAATGCGGCAGATAAGGCTGCGCTGCGGGCGTTCTTTCAGACCTCGGAGCGCATCATCTTCGCCGAGCACCGCAACAGCGACAGCGCGGCCCTCGGCGAATCCGGCTACGACGAGAAGTGCGACGAGTTGCGCGGCTTCGTGTTCGAGCCGCTGCGCGCGTATCTGGCTGGTGAGTTCGAGCGCGCCGGAATGTTGAACCAGGCCGGTAAGATCGCCGCCAACGTCGCTTGCGGTTTTTCGGCCTCGGCAGGCGGAATGGCGTCGCGGCACTACTTCAGCCGCAGTCAATGGCAACTGCCGACGCCCGAGCACTATCAGGCGCTGCGAGACCTGCTCAACCGCGAAGGCGGTAACTACCTGCGCCGCGAGTACGAAGACCTGCGCCGCGAGTACGAAGACCTGCGCCGCGAGTACGAAGACCTGCGCCGCGAGTACGAAGACCTGCGCCGCCCTTTTTCGCTGTCCGACCGTGACCAGTGGTCGGACGTGTGGGACTTCGACCCGGTGTCGGCGTATCCCGGCAAGCATCCTTGTGAGAAACCTGTGCCACTGCTTGCGCACATGCTCAAGGCCAGCACCCGCCCCGGCGCCGTCGTGCTGGACGCCTTCATGGGAAGCGGCGCAACGGGCGATGCGGCCCTCCGGCTCGGGCGCAAGTTCATCGGCATCGAGCGCGATGCCGGCCACTTCGAGGCCGCCTGCCGCCGCATCGACGCGGCACACCGCGCCCGCGACATGTTCGCCGACGACCCGCGCGACGCCTACGAGATGACGCAGCAGCAGGCTGAACTTCTTGAAGGGGTGCGATAGCCATGGCTGACGCGACACGCACGATCGAGCTGATATTCAACGGGGTCGACCGGACCTCGGCCGCCACGCAGGCGGTGCTGAGCAACATGCGCGGCTTCAGCAGCTCGGTCGAGTCGGCCACGGCGCCGATCGCGGCCTTCACGATCGGCGCGCTCAAGCTCGAGGCGGGCATTCTGGCCGCCGGCACGGCGCTGACGCTGTTCGCGGTCAACGAGGCGTCGAAGTTCGAGTCGGCCGTGTTCGATCTGAAGAAGGTCTTGAGCGACACGGACGGCAGCATCGAGTCCTTCGCCGACGCCGCGACCGAGATCAGCACCCAGTATGGCGTGGCCAGCGTCGAAGTGCTGGCCGCGATGGCGAACTTCAAGCAGGCGGGCTTCACCGGCGCCGAGGCGCTGCAGCTGGTGCGCAACTCGCTCGACCTCAAGATTGCCGGCGACATCGAGGCGGCCCGCTCTTCGGAGCTGCTGGTGGCCTCGATCAAGGGCTTCGGCCTCGAGGCGAGCGCGGCCTCGACGATCGTCGATCTGCTCAACGAGGTCTCCAACCGCTACGCCACCAACGTCGACGAGCTCGCCAGCGGCTTCGCGGTGCTCTCGCCAGTGGCCCGGGCCGCCGGCCTGTCGCTGGAAGAGACGGCGGGCATCCTGACGCC
>JBFGZP010000414.1:0-2627 GCA_041586695.1 Thauera sp. | reverse complement strand
GGCTTGCGGCCGAGGATGACACCGATGGCCATGGCAGCCACGACGATGCCGACGATGACAAGCGTGAGAATGAAGGTGGTCATGAGCTTCCTACTCCGTAGCGGACGAGCACGCAGGTAGACAATAACGCGACAATGCGTGTTCCGAACAGCATCGTCAGAGCATCAGGCTGCCGCCGGGAAGCGAGCCGGCCTGTTCCAGCCGGGTCACGGTGGGCAGGAGGTCGAGCCCGGTTGCGGCCTTGAGGGCGTGGGCGCGCTCGCGCAACTCGCTGGCGGCACGCTCGATCGTGTCGCCGGTGGCACCGAAGGCGACCACGTTGCCGCTATCACACGACGGGAAGGCGATGGCACGGCCTTCGAAGGCATCGACGATGCGTTCGACGCTGGCCTTGTAGCCTCTGGAGCGCCCGAACAGGTTCACCGCCATCAGGCCGCGATCCGACAGCCGTGCGCGCACGGCGTGATAGAAGGCCAGGGTGTCGAGGGCGCCGGCGCGGGCATTGCGGTCGTAGCCGTCGATGAGGATGTAGTCGAAGCGCGCGGTCTTCTCCAGCACGTATTGCGCGCCGTCGCCGATTTGGATCGACAGGCGCGGGTCCTCCGGCGGCAGGCGGAAGAACTGTCGGGCAGCGGCCACCACGCCAGGAACGATCTCGACCACCCGGATGCGCGCCTTCGGGCAGTGCCGATAGACGAACTTGGTCAGCGAGGCCGCGCCGAGGCCGATGATCAGGACGTTGCGCGGCCACTGCCCGCCGCCATCCTCGAGGCCGTCGCGCAAGAGCAGTCCCGCCATCATCTCGCGCGTATAGGCGAGCTCGAGCGCGTTCGGCTTGCGGATGCGCATCGCGCCCTGGATCCATTCGGAGCCGAAATGCAGGTAGCGCACGCCAGCCTGCTCGGAAATATCGATCGGCGTGCTCATGAGGCGAGCCGTTTCAGCGTATATAGGTGCTCGAGGGCCTCGCGCGGGCTCAGGGCGTCCGGGTCGAGCTCGGCGAGTGCGGTCAGTGCCGGATGCGACAAGGGGGCGGACTCCGCTTCGGGAAGGCTGGCGAACAGGTCCGCCTGCGGTCCGCCACCGATTTCCCGGTTCTCGAGCGCCCGCAAGCGGCGCTTGGCGTCGCGCACGACGCTGGCCGGAATGCCCGCCAGGGCCGCGACCTCGATGCCGTAGCTCTGGCTCGCCGGGCCCTCCTCGAGCGCGTGCAGGAAGACGATGCGGTGGCCATGCTCGACCGCGTCGAGGTGCACGTTGGCGCACTCCGGGTAGTCGGCATTGAGGCGCGTGAGTTCGAAGTAGTGGGTGGCGAACAGTGTCAGGCTGCGGTTTTTTTCCAGCAGCTGGCGGGCGATCGCGAAGGCGAGCGCCAGGCCGTCGAAGGTCGAGGTGCCGCGTCCGATCTCGTCCATCAGCACCAGACTTTGCTCGGTGGCACCGTGCAGGATGGCCGAGGCCTCGGTCATCTCGACCATGAAGGTAGAGCGCCCCGAGGCGAGGTCGTCGGAGGCGCCGATGCGGGTGAAGATCGCGTCGAGCGGGCCGAGTTCGGCGGCGTCGGCGGGCACGAAGCTACCCACGTGGGCGAGCAGGCAGATGAGCGCCACCTGGCGCATGAAGGTGGACTTGCCGCCCATGTTGGGGCCGGTGATCATCAGCATGCGGCGGGTCGGCGCGAGCCTGGCATCGTTGCGGATGAAGTTCTCCACCTGCCGCTCCACCACCGGGTGGCGACCACCCTCGATGCGCAGGCCGACCTGGGGCACGAACGACGGTCGCACATAGCCGTGGCGCAGCGCCGCCTCGGCGAAGGCGGTGAGGCCGTCTAGCGTGGCGAGCGCGCGGGCGATGTGCTGCAGCGCCGGGATGTGGGCCGCCAGGCGGCCGAGTACATCGTCGTAGAGCAGCTTCTCGCGCGCCAGCGCGCGCTCCTGCGCGGACAGCGCCTTGTCTTCGAAGGCCTTCAGTTCGGGCGTAATGTAGCGCTCGGCATTCTTCAGCGTCTGGCGGCGGCGGTAATCGTCGGGCACCTTGTCGGCATTGGCGCGACTGACCTCGATGTAAAAGCCGTGCACCTTGTTGAATTCCACCTTCAGGCCGGTGATGCCGCTGCGTTCGCGTTCGCGGGCCTCGAGGGCCATGAGGAACTCGCCGCAGTTGCTCTGGATGTCGCGCAGCTCGTCGAGTTCGGTGTCGAAGCCGGGGGCGATCACGCCTCCGTCGCGCACCATCGCCGCCGGCTCGGCAGCGATCGACGCGCTCAGGAGTTCGTGTGCGCCCGGCGGCAGGGCGAGGGCAGAAGCGATCGCGACCAGTTGCGTGCCGCTGGTCGTGGCGAGCGCGGAGGACAATTCGGGCAGGCGGGAAAGACTTTCCCGCAGGGCCGACAGATCGCGCGGACGCGCACTGCGCAGGGCGATGCGGGCGGTGATGCGGTCGACGTCGGCGACCCCGCGCAGGGCGGTGCGCACCGCGGCGGCGGTGTGGCCGTCGCCGTCACCGATGAGTTCGGTCACCGCTTCGTGGCGCGCCGCGGGCTCGCTGCGGTCGCGCAGCGGATGATGCAGGGCATGGCGCAGCCAGCGCGAGCCCATGCTTGTGACGCACGTGTCGAGCAAGGACAG
>JBFGZP010000413.1:0-2630 GCA_041586695.1 Thauera sp. | reverse complement strand
CACGGCGCCCACCAGCAGCACGACAATGAAGAGCACGTGATCGAGCCCCGCCAGGACGTGCCGAAAGCCGGCCTCCACGTAGCCGCCAAAGCCCGGTGCCGACTGCCCTGCGCCAACGCCGCTGCCTTCGAGCGGGCCGAGGGCGAGTTCGAGCGGGCCGACGCTCTGGCTGCTGCCGATACTGCCGTCCTCGCGATGCAGCCGCACGATGTTCACCGCACGGGAGCTCAGCTCGGGCCACTCCCGGGCGCTGCCGGAGAGCGTCACCGCGGTTCCAGGCGCGGGGAGACCGAAACGCAGGTGAAGGCTCACCACCGCATCGGCGAGATCGAGTGCTGTTCCCTCGGGTACCATCACCCCCGGCCCCACGCTACGCTCTACCGCCGGCAGGTAGGTGAAGGGGTCGCGCGCCTCGAGGGTATCGATGCGCGCGCCTACGAGCTCGCCGTACGCGCCACCAAGGCGTACGGCCTCGCCCAGAAGCGTGCGTAGCAAGCCGGTGTCGCGACGAAGGGCCACGCTGTCTACTGCCAGCCGGCCGTCCTCGCCCCTGCGCAGGAAGGCGGGCGCCGGCTGTGTGCCGCCCGCCTTCCAGTCCTGGGGTAACAGCACCAGGGCGAGCGGCAACTGCAGGTAGACCTGCACCGCCCCGTCCCGCGCCACGACGTGCGCGACGCGAGCCATGAAGTCCTGGATGTGAGCGGTGGCCGTGCCGCCCAGGAGCATCAGTACGGCCGCCAGCGCCAGCGCGCGCGCGGCGCGTGCGCCGCGTGCCGAGGCGGCGCTTACTGCCGCGGATCCCACAGCCGCTCGCTGGTCGCCTGCTCGTAGCCGCGGCCTGCGGGCGCGGTCACCAGTTCGAGTTGCATGCCCCAGGGCGACATGAAGTAGATCCAGGTCAAGCCCTTCAGCGGCCCCTCGGTGAACAGATGGGGTTCGCCGAGGAACTTCACGCCGTGGTTTCGCATGTTGTCCATGGCGGCCTTCAGATCATCGACGTAGAAGGCGATGTGATGGCCCCCGATGTCGCTGTTCCTGGGTTGCTCCGGGCGCTGGTCCGGCGAGCTGTACTCGAAGATCTCGAAGTTGGTGCCGTTGCCGCAGCGCACGAGATGGGCGACCGGGATCTCGGCGCGAGGATTCACGTTGAGGTTCTCCTTCATCCAGTCGTCCTTGAACGGACCGAACGGGCCGATGGTGAAGAAGGCCTTGCAGCCCATCACGCCGACGAAGAAATCCACCGCCTGCTGGGCATCGGGCACGGTGAAACCGAAGTGCTCGACGCCGCGCATGCCCGGCACGCTGGCGGCCTGCGCGGCGGGCAGCGTGGCCACCAGAGCGAGGGTGGCGACCCAGCGGCGAACGATGCGCCTGGCACTGCGGCTTGCGGCTTGCGGTCTTGCGGTTCCTTGCTTGTCTCTCATTTCAAGTCTCCTTGCGGGTTAGGGTTTGGCGCAACAGAGGTGGGGGTGCCCGGGCGGACACCACCGCACTACACGCCGGCTGGGACGTGCTCGTCGATGCCGCCGGCGGGCGTTCCGCGCGCCTGTGCAGGTACGTCTTCGGATGCGCCGGGGTTCTACAGCTCGCGTCGTTTCATCGCCCCGGCGATGTACTCTGCCTGGCGCACCGCGAGGGCGACGATGGTCAGGGTCGGGTTGGCCGCGGCGCTCGAGGTGAATTGGCTGCCGTCGGAGACGAACAGGTTCTTGATGTCGTGCGTCTGGCCCCACTTGTTCACCACGCCGTCGCGGGCCTCGGCGCTCATGCGGTTGGTGCCCATGTTGTGGCTGGCCGGATAGGGCGGCATGTCGATCACCCGGGTGGCGCCGACCGCCTCCGACACCTTGCGCCACTGCGCCAGGCCGTGACGCCGCATGGCCGCATCGTTGGTATGGTCGGTCTTGGTGACGATCGGAATCGGCAGGCCGTACTGGTCCTTCTCGGTCGGGTGGAGGGTGATGCTGTTCTCTTCCTGCGCCAGATCCTCGCCGCACACCCACACACAGCTCATGTGGTCGAACTTTTCGAGTGCCGAGCTTACCTCGCGGCCCCAGCCGCCCGGCTTCATGAAGGCCGCGGCAAAGGGCAGGTGCAGGGCCAGGCCCTCGAGGTGGTAGCCGCCGACGAAGCCCCGCTGCGGGTTGTTCGCCACCTCGTCGGAAATGACCGCCGCGATGTCGAAACCGCGGTACATGTACACCGGTCCCGGGTTGATCGTGAGCGCCGCGGCGGTCGTGTGGTTCATGTAGTTGCGACCGACCTGGCCCGACGAGTTGGCGAGCCCGTTCGGGAACATGCTGGAGGCCGAGTTGAGCAGCAGGCGCGGCGACTCGATCGAGTTTCCGGCCACGCAGACCACGCGTGCCTTCTGCAGGTGCTGGCGGCCATCCTTGTCGGCATAGACCACGCCGGTGGCCTTGCCGCTCTTGTCGTGCTCGATCCTGAGCACCATGCTCTGCGGCCGCAGCTCGGCATGGCCGGTGTCGATCGCCCGCGGAATCTCGGAATACAGGGTCGACCACTTGGCGCCGATCTTGCACCCCTGCATGCAGTAGCCGATCTGCTGGCACGCGGGGCGACCGTCGTTGGGCCGGGTGTTGGAGGCCACCGGTCGCACGATCTCCTTG
>JBFGZP010000412.1:0-2633 GCA_041586695.1 Thauera sp. | reverse complement strand
GTCGGCGCATCGAACCCCGTCACCGTGTCGGTGCCGACGCCTTCGGCGGCGAGCACCTTGCGCAGGCGATCGCCGAGCATGTCGCGGGCGAGGCCGCCGAAGAAGGACACCGGCTGCGCCAGCCGGGCGAGGCCGATCGCCACGTTGAAGGGTGAGCCGCCGGGGTGGGCTTCGAGCTGCAGGACCCGGTCGGTTTCACTGCCGATGTAGACATCGAAGAGGGCTTCGCCGCATACGAGGAACATGATTTTCTGCCTGGGGAAATTGAATCGAGCAAGGCAGCGCCCCCGAAGGGCGCTGCGGTGAGGTGTCGGTTCGTCGCCTGCCTTGACCCTTACCTGCGCGAGGTTTCCCACGCCTGGACGCGGGCGACTGCCTGGCGAATCGCGGCGACCAGGCCGGCGTTGCCGGCGAGCGCGCCCCACAGCACCCGGTCGGCGCAGAAGGCCGCGACCGGATCGGCGGCCTCGAAGAAGGCGTGGGCGGCGGTCTCGTCCATGACGCTGTCCTGGTACTCGTAAGGCAGCTCACCCTTGTGCCAGCGCAGCAGGAACTGGAAGAACAACGCGGGCAGCATGGCGGTGCTCGCCAGCGAGGCGCCACGTTGGTGAAGTTCGTGCAGGGTCGGCGCGATGAAGCCGGGAATCTTCGAGAAGCCGTCGGCCGTCACACGCTGGTTGGTGTCCTTGACATGGGGATTGCCGAAGCGCTCGATCACCACATCACGGTAGCGCGCGAGATCGATCGGGCTCGGCGACAGGCAGGGAATCACGTCGTCGGTCACGTAATCGAGTGCGAACTGGCGGATCTCGGCGTCGGCCGTGTCCTCGTGGATGTACTGCAGCCCGAGCAGCGTTCCGGCCCAGGCGAAGCAGCTGTGACTGGCATTGAGGATGCGGATCTTGGCTTCCTCATAGGGAAGAACCGACTCCACCATCTCTGCGCCGGCTTTTTCGAAGGCCGGTCGGCCGGCACAGAAATGGTCTTCGATGACCCACTGGCAATAGCGCTCGCTCATGATCGGGCACAAGTCGTCGCGTCCGGTGGCGGCCTTGACGCGCTCGCGCACCTCCTCGCCCGGTCGGGGCGTGATGCGGTCGACCATGGAGTTGGGGCAGCTCGTGTTGTCGACGACCCACCGGCGAAGCTCGGTCTCGCCGCGACGCTCGAGGAACTCGAGCAGGCCGCCTTCGAAGCGCTCGCCGTTGCTGCGCAGGTTGTCGCAGTTCAGCAAGGTGACGGGCGTGGCGCAGCCCTCCACGCGGGCGCGCAGGATCGCAGCGACGGCGCCGTAGATGGTCAGCCGGGTGCCCTGCTCCAGGTCGGAGGCGAGGTCCGCGTGGCCGGGGTCGAGCCGGTGCTGCTGGTCGAGGTAGTAACCACCTTCGGTGACGGTGAAGGAGATGATCCGGGTGCGCGGGTCGGCACCGGCCTGGACCAGTGCCTCGAGCCGGGCGTCCCAGGGCACCACGCTGCGTATCGCGCGGATCTCCTCGTATTCGCGCTCACCGCTCGGGCTGACCGTCTCCAGCGTATAGCTGCCGTTCTGGCGCGCGAGGCAGTCGAGCACCGCGCTCATGTCGTTGCGAATATTGCCGGCGGCCAGCGACCACTCGGTGTCGCCCTGTTCGATCAGCCGGTTCAGGTACCAGGCCTGGTGTGCGCGGTGGAAGGAACCGATGCCGATGTGCAGGATCTGCTTGTCGGCACCGCCCGACGGCATGTGTGGCGAAGTTGCGCTCATGATGAAAGAGTCCTTGGAATAGGGGGCGGCATGGCTGGCATTGCGCCCGGAAATGATCGAAAAGGGGCGGCGAGGGCGAGGCCTTCCTCGTTCCCGCCGTCTTGTCGAAGACCGGAGCGGGACGAGGCAAGCCCGCCTGCGTTCTCCTGCCACAGCCCCTTGGCTGCAGGCACCCCTGCTGCTTTGGCTTACGCGGCGAGCGCGAGGTCGACCAGGCGCGGCACGGCCAGGCCGCTGGCGACGAACAGATGGCAGTGCTCGGGCTCGGCGCTCAGGTGCACCGGGACATGGCGGTCCATTCGCTTCAGCGGCGGAATGCGCACGATCAGGCCTTCCTCCGCACAATCCGCCTCGCCGTAAAGATAGGCGGCATCTCCAAGCGATTCGACGGCGTCCACCCGGCAGGTGATGGGCTTCGAGTCGTCGCCGAGCTCGAGGTGTTCCGGCCGGACACCCACGGTGACCGCCTCACCCTTGCGCAATTGGTCCGGCCGCACGGCAACCCGCTGCAGACCGCCACCGCGCAGCTGGACGGTGACCCCTTCGGCGTCGGTCGCAGTCACCTCGCCGGCAAGGAAATTCATCTTCGGCGAACCGATGAAGCCGGCGACGAAGCGGTTTGCCGGGTTGTGGTAGAGCTGGGCCGGCGAACCGACCTGCTCCAGATTGCCTGCCGAGAGCACGACGATCTTGTCCGCCAGGGTCATGGCCTCGACCTGGTCGTGGGTGACGTAGATCATCGTGGTCTTGAGATCTTCGTGCAGGCGAGCGAATTCGAGGCGCATCTTCACCCGCAGCGCGGCATCGAGGTTCGACAGCGGTTCGTCGAACAGGAACACCTTGGGCTCGCGGGTGATGGCGCGGCCGATCGCCACGCGCTGGCGCTGGC
>JBFGZP010000411.1:0-2702 GCA_041586695.1 Thauera sp. | reverse complement strand
GACCAAGTTCACCTTCGCACCTACGCTGAGCATGGGCCGCGGCTTCCTGTCCCGCCCCGAGCTGCGCTTGTTCGTCACCACCGCAAAGTGGAACTCGGCGGCGGGCAACGTCACCGGGCTGGCTGCGCTCGACGGCAAGACCTCGGGCACCAGCTACGGCATCCAGCTCGAGCACTGGTTCTGATCAGGGGCTCGATGCCGGCCGGGCATGGGCTGCGGTTCCCCATGTCCGGCCGGCGCCTGCAAGGTCGTTCGGCGTCGCCGCCGTCCGTCGGCGCGCTGTCGCAGGCCGGGCTCGAATTCCGTGCCCGCGCATCGATAGTGAATTCTTAGCATTTCCCGAGCCTGGATTTAGCAACGGCGCGAGCCGCGTTTCCTCACACTGATTGTCGCCCGCCGCGGAAATCATCCGCCCGGCGGGTCCCCAACCGACGGAGAGGAAAAATCATGAACCGACAGTCTCACAGCTACGCGGCAGCATTCCTGCTGGCGCTCGTATCCACTACGGCGGTCGCGGACGGCCAGGCGATGATCGATCGCGGCCGTTATCTCGCACGCACCGCCGGCTGCAACGACTGCCATACGCCGCGTTATGCGGAAACCGCCGGCAATGTGCCCGAGAAGGACTGGCTGGTCGGCGATCGCCTCGGCTGGCGCGGGCCCTGGGGCACGACCTATGCGGCCAACCTGCGCCTGGTGCTATCGACCATGTCCGAGCAGGAGTGGGTCGCGAAGGCGCGCACGGCGACCTACCGGCCGCCGATGCCGTGGTTTGCCCTGCGCGACATGAACGACGAGGACCTGCGCGCGCTGTACCAGTTCGTCCGCGCGCTCGGCCCTGCCGGCGAACCGGCCCCCGCGTATGTCCCGTCGGGCGTGGAGCCCAAAGGGGTGGCGGTGGTGTTCCCGATGGCGCCGCACTGAGGGCCGGCGCAGTCCGTGTTAGGCGATGTTTCGGAGACGCGCCGTGGTGTCTATGCTTTCTACACCATGGCCGCTTCCGAGCCTCCCCTCCTCGACGCCGAGCAGGCGGACTTCGTCTGCGGCGCAGTGTCGATCACGGCGGCCGCATGCCATAGCGGAGGCCTGCCCAACCTGGCGCGGGCGACGGGTTGCCGCCTGTCGCCCGACCGCCGCACCATCACGATCCTGCTTGCGGCCACCCCTGCCGCGGGGCTGCTCGAAGACGTTCGCCGCACCGGATCGATCGCGGTGGTCTTCAGCCTGCCGGCCAATCATCGCACCCTTCAGGTCAAGGCCACGGATGCACGCATCGTGCCGCTCGAAGCCGGCGACGAGGCACTGACCGCGCGCTACGTGGATGCCTTCGTCGGCGGGCTCGAGCAACTCGGTTACCCGGGCCCGGTGCTGCGCTGCCTGCTCGCCGCCGATGCAGACGACCTCGTCGCGGTCACCTTCACCCCCACCAGCGGCACGTCTCAGACCCCCGGACCCGAGGCCGGCGCAGCGTTGCGGAGCGGCGCATGAAGATCAGGCTCGACGCGATCCGCAGCTGCCTCGAGGGCGCCATTCCGGGCACGATCGCCACTTCCTCGGCCGACGGCGTGCCGAACGCCGCCTATCTGTCGCAGGTGCAGTATGTGGATGGCGAGCATGTCGCCCTGTCGTGGCAGTTCTTCAACACCACGCGCCGCAACATCCTCGCCAACCCCTTCGCCCGCGTCGCCGTGATCGACCCGGTGACCGGCGCGCATTACCGCCTGTCGCTGCAATACCTCCGGACCGAGCAGGACGGCCCGCTGTTCGAGAAGATGAAGGCCAAGCTCGCCGGCATCGCGTCGCACAGCGGCATGGCCGGCGTCTTCCGCCTGCTCGGCTCGGACGTCTATCGCGTGCTCGACATCGAGCGCGTTCCCGGCGCCAGCCTGCCCCCGCCGGCACCGCCGCGCAATCTGCTCGCCGCGCTGCGCGCCAGCGTCGATCGACTCTGCCAGTGCAGGGAACTCGACAGCCTGCTTGCCCAGACCCTCAACTGCCTCGAGATCCACTTCAACATCCACCACGCGATGATCCTGATGCTCGACGCCGCCGCCGGACGCCTATACACGGTTGCGAGCCGTGGCTACGATGCGTCCGGCGTCGGCTCGGAGATCGCGCTCGGCGACGGCGTGATCGGGGTGGCTGCGCGCGAACGCACGCCGATCCGAATCGGTCAATTCTCCGCGGAGTACAGCTATACCTGCGCGATCCGCGACAACCTGGCGCGCAGCGGGCTCGTCTCCAACCTCGAGACCGAGATCCCGCTGCCGGGCCTGCCCGGCTCGAACAGCCAGCTCGCGGTGCCGATCCGAGCCGGACAGCGGGTGCTCGGCGTGCTCTATGTCGAGAGCGCACAGGAGCAGCGCTTCGGCTACGACGACGAGGACGCGCTCGTGTCGCTGGCGGGCGGTCTAGGCGCTGCCATCCAGTTGCTTCATCACGGGCCGGGCGAGCAGGCGGAGGACAGCCCCCCGCGTTCCAGGCCTGCCGCCCCTGCCGGCGCCCCACTGCGGGTTCGCCACTACGCCGAGAACGACAGCGTCTTCCTCGACGGCGACTATCTGATCAAGGGCGTCGCCGGTTCGATCCTGTGCGCCCTGGTGCGCGACTATGTCGACAGCGGGCGCACTGCGTTCACCAATCGCGAACTTCGCCTCGACCCCCGCGTACGCCTTCCCGACGTCAGCGACAACCTCGAGGCG
>JBFGZP010000410.1:0-2730 GCA_041586695.1 Thauera sp. | reverse complement strand
GAGCTTCTGGCCGCTGCTGCTGATCGCCTTCGTCGGCACCCTGAACCCGAGTTCGGGCGACGTCAGCCTGTTCCTGCCGCTGGAGCACGCACGCCTCGCCGAGGCCGCCGAGGGCGAGGCACGCACCGCGCTGTTTGCTCGTTACAGCCTGCTCGGGGCCTTTTTCGCCGCGGTGGGCGCCCTGGCCGTCGTGCTTCCCGGCCACCTCGTCGAACTCGTCGGCGTGACGCCGCTCGACGCGCTGCGGGCGATGTTCACGCTCTACGGCCTGATCGGCTGCGCGGTCTGGCTGCTGTACCGGCGTCTGCCTCAGCCCGAGCGCGACGAAACGCCGTCGCCGCCGATGCCGCTCGGCCCCTCGCGCACCGTGGTGCTGCGCCTGGCCGCGCTGTTCTCGGTCGACTCCTTCGCCGGCGGCCTGGTCGTCAACGCCCTGCTGGCGCTGTGGCTGTTCGAGCGCTTCGAACTCTCGCTCGCCGCCGCCGGCGCCTTCTTCTTCTGGTCCGGGCTGCTTACCGCGGTGTCCCAGCTCGCCGCGCCGCGGCTGGCGAAACGCATCGGCCTGCTCAACACCATGGTGTTCACGCATATCCCGGCCAGCCTGTGCCTGATCGCGGCGGCGTTCGCACCCAGGCTCGAGCTGGTTCTCGGCCTGCTACTGCTGCGGGCGCTGCTGTCACAGATGGACGTGCCGGCGCGCGCCGCCTTCGTGATGGCCGTGGTCACCCCCGGTGAACGCGCCGCCGCGGCAAGCTTCACCGCGGTGCCACGCAGCCTCGCCTCGGCGATCAGCCCGACGCTGGGGGGCGCGATGTTCGCCGCCGGCTGGCTCGCCGCGCCGCTGGTGAGCTGCGGTATCCTCAAGATCGCCTACGACCTGACGCTGTGGCGCGCTTTCCGTGGGGTCGAAGCGCGCTGAGCGCCTGCGGTGCGCGCCGAAGGAGCTTTTGCCGTCCGCGTTGTCCGAGCAATTGAACCCGGAGGAAACCGATGAAGAAGATCGACCACGACAAGCTCGACCGCATCGTCGCCGATGCGAGGCGAAACGCCGACACCCGTGAGCAGGGCTATCGCGAACGCGCGCTGAAGATCTACCCCTGGATCTGCGGGCGCTGCGCGCGCGAGTTCACCCTGGTGAACCTGCGCGAGCTCACCGTCCATCACCGCGACCACAACCACGACAACAACCCGCCCGACGGCAGCAACTGGGAATTGTTGTGCATCTACTGCCACGACAACGAGCACCAGCGCCAACTCGAGCTGCACGGTGGCGGCGGCGGTTCCGGCGCCGACATCTCCGCGGCGAAACACTCGCCGTTCGCCAATCTCAAGGACTTGATGAGCGGCGGCAAGCGTTCCGGCTGAACGGAAAACAGTCGTTCGCGCGGCGCCCTTGCCAGGCCGCCTCCGCCATGTGCGCCGCACCCGCCCCCACTTGGCCGCAGGGCGATTTTCCGTCCGCCCCGGCCTGCCCGCGCCGGTATAATGCGCGGTTTCCCAGAATCAGCCGGAGCCACAGTCATGGACGCCGAACGCCAGAACGCAATCGCCGAAAAACTCGCCGACCTCGCCGCGCGCGGTCGCGAACTGCGGAGGTATCTTTGACTACGATGTGAAAGCATCGAAGCTCGAAGAGGTCAATCTCGCGCTGGAAGATCCCGCGGTCTGGAACAACGCCGAGCGCGCGCAGGAACTGGGCAAGGAGAAGCGCCAGCTCGAGGACGTCGTCCTGACGCTGCAGAAGATCGACTCGCAGGCGCGCGACCTGAAGGACTTGTACGACCTCGCGGACGCCGAGGACGACGAGGACACCTTCGTCGCCGTCGAGGCCGACCTCGCAGAGCTCGCCGCCGCGGTCGAGAAGCTCGAGTTCCGTCGCATGTTCAGCAACCCGATGGACCCGAACGCCTGCTTCATCGAGATCCAGGCGGGCGCCGGCGGCACCGAGGCGCAGGACTGGGCCGGCATGCTCGAACGCATGTACCTGCGCTACGGCGAGAAGAAGGGTTTCAGCGTCGAGCTGATGGAAGAGACCGAAGGCGAAGTGGCCGGCATCAAGAACTGCACGATCAAGCTCAGCGGCGACTACGCCTACGGCTTCCTGCGCACCGAGACCGGCATCCACCGCCTGGTGCGCAAGAGCCCGTTCGACTCCAACGCACGCCGCCACACGAGCTTCACCTCGGTGTTCGTGTACCCGGAAGTCGACGACTCGATCGAGGTCGACATCAATCCGGCCGACCTGCGCATCGACACCTACCGCGCATCCGGCGCCGGCGGCCAGCACATCAACAAGACCGACTCGGCGGTGCGGATCACGCACGAGCCGACCGGCATCGTGGTGCAGTGCCAGAACGACCGCTCGCAGCACAAGAACAAGGCCGAGGCGATGTCGATGCTGAAGGCGCGATTGTACGAACTGGAGCTGCGCAAGCGCCAGGCCGAGCAGCAGAAGCTCGAGGACTCGAAGAGCGACATCGGCTGGGGCCACCAGATCCGTAGCTACGTGCTCGACCAGTCGCGCATCAAGGACCTGCGCACCAGCTACGAGGTGGGCAACACCCAGGCCGTGCTCGACGGCGATCTGGACGACTTCATCGCGGCAAGCCTGAAGCAAGGCGTGTAGGCCGGGACCCGGGCATGTGATGGCGACGGCCGGATCCGGGCATCGTCGACGGCCGTGGACACCGGCGCGCTCCGCCCCGTGGCGGCGGTCGTGCCCGCCGCGGG
>JBFGZP010000409.1:0-2730 GCA_041586695.1 Thauera sp. | reverse complement strand
GCGTCGGCATGCTTGCCGAAGTCGATCGCGCTGTCGGCTGCTTCCTCGTCCTCGATGTCGATCACCACCGACTGCAGCACGCGCTGCTCGCCCCGATGAACCGCGCTGACCACGCCTGCGCCGGGAGCCGTGAACACCACGCCCTCGGTCTTCTTGTCTGCAAACAGCACCTGCCCGAGCTTTACCCGGTCGCCCACCTGCACCGACATCGTGGGTTTCATGCCGTTATAGTCGAACCCGATTACCGCCACGCTGCGCACGGGCCGGCCGGCCTCGATGCGTTGAACGGGTGCGCCGGTAATGGGCAAATCCAGTCCGCGTTTGATTCGAATCATGCGTCTCTCGCCCAAACACTCATGAAAATGACCGGAACCCCGCCACATCCGCCCGACAACAGTCACCCTGGCGCTGCGTAGGACGAGGTCCCGCGTGAAAAAACCCGCCGATTATAAAAGATTGTTACCACTTGATCACGACGGGTAATCCCGATGGTGCACGATTTCCCCACTTCCGTCGGTGCGCATGCCGGCTTGGCAGGCGGGCAATCACCACGCGCCGGATCCGCAACAGGGACGCAGGAAACGGCTCCCGGCATTCACCACCGCTGCATGCCGCGCCGCATCGGCGGCCGACTCAGACGCGCTCGAACACCCCTGCCGCGCCCATGCCGGTGCCGATGCACATGCTGATCATGCCGCATTGCAGCGCCGGGTCACGCTGCATCGCAGCCATCAGCGTGGCCGTGCGGATCGCGCCGGTCGCACCGAGCGGATGCCCCAGCGCGATCGCGCCGCCAAGCGGATTGACCCTCGCCGGGTCGAGTCCGAGTTGCCGCATCACCGCCAGCGCCTGCGCGGCGAAAGCCTCGTTGAGCTCGATCCAGCCCACGGCCTCCTGAGCCACACCAGCCATCTTCAGCGCGCGCGGAATGGCCTCGACCGGACCGATTCCCATCACCTGCGGCGGCACGCCGGCGACGGCATAGCTGCGGAAGCGGGCGACCGGCGTGGCCGCGTAGCGCTTCAATGCCGCTTCGCTCATCAGCAGCACCGCCGCCGCACCGTCGGACATCTGCGAGCTGTTGCCGGCGGTGACCGACCCGCGCGCGGCGAACACCGGCCGCAGTTTTGCCAGGGTCTCAGTAGTGGCGTCGGCACGCGGACCCTCGTCCTTGGCGACGACATGTTCGCTGACGCGCACCACACCACCCTCGCCGGGCAGACAGGCCCTCACCGTGTAGGGCAGGATCTCGGCGGCGAAGTCGCCGGCGGCGATCGCCGCGGACGCGCGCCGATGCGACTCGAGCGCGAAAGCGTCCTGGTCTTCGCGACTCACCTTCCACTGCGTGGCCACCTTCTCGGCGGTGAGCCCCATGCCGTAGGCAATGCCGACATTCTCGTCGCGGGCGAAGATCTCGGGATTGATGCTGACCTTGTTGCCCATGATCTGCGGCATCGCACTCATGCTCTCGGTGCCGGCGGCGATCATCACATCCGCCTCGCCGAGGCGGATGCGGGCGGCCGCATCCGCCACCGCCTGCAGGCCGGAGGAGCAGAACCGGTTGATCGTGATCCCGGGCACGGTGTCGGGCAGACCGGCGAGCAGCAGCCCGATGCGTGCCACGTTCATGCCCTGCTCCGCCTCCGGCATCGCGCAGCCGGTGATGACATCGCCGACCTCCTGCGGATCGAGGCCCGGCACCCGCGCGACCACTGCGCGCAGCACCTGCGCCAGCATGTCGTCGGGACGCACATGACGGAAGGCGCCGTTGCGTCGGCCGACCGGCGTGCGCACCGCCGCTACGACGTAGGCGTCCTGGATTTGCTTGTTCATCACCTGATTCCTTTGCGATTGCATTGAACCGCCGGCGCGCTGCCGCGGCGAGCCGGGCGTTTGTCCTCAGTTGCGCAGCGGCTTGCCCGTTTCCAGCATGTGGGCGATGCGCTGTTGTGTCTTTTCGGTCTTGAGCAGCTCGACGAACTGCGCGCGCTCGACGTCGAGAATCCATTCCTCACTCACGCGCCTGCCCGAATCGACCTCCCCGCCGCAGAGCGCCGTCGCCGCGGCCTTCGCGACCTTGTAGTCGTGCGCCGAGATGAAACCGCCCTCTGCCATGTTGACCAGCATCAGCTCACAGGTCGCGATGCCGTTGCGCCCCGCCACGGTGACCGCAGGCTCGGGCAGCCGCGGGCGCCAGCCGGCTTCCGCCATCGCCCGCGCGCGACGGATCGCGACATAGGGCAGCTCGGCGGCATTGAAGACGATGTCGTCCGCCGCCCTGCCGAATCCGAGTTGCACCGCCTCGATGCCGCTCCTGGCAACGGTTGCCATGGCGATGGTCTGGAACGCGTTCTGGATATACGGGAACACGTCGCCGCCGGCGGCACGCCGGGCCATCGCATGCGCCTGCAGGGCGAACTCCTTGCTGCCGCCACCCGCAGGAATCAGGCCGACGCCGACCTCCACCAGTCCGACGTAGCTCTCCAGCGCCAGCACCCGGTGGGCCGCGTGCATGGCGAATTCACAGCCACCGCCGAGCGCCATGCCCTGGACCGCCGCCACCACCGGCACCTGGGCGTGCTTGATCGCCATCGAGGTGCGCTGGAACTTCGCCACCATGCGCTCGAGCAGATCGAACTGGCCGGCGCGGCAGGCCTCGCCGACCTGCTGCAGGTTGGCCCCGACGGCGAACGGCGCCTCGTGCCAGACGACAAGGCCGTCGAGATCGGT
>JBFGZP010000408.1:0-2731 GCA_041586695.1 Thauera sp. | reverse complement strand
GCAATTGCCCGGCGACGGCCCACGGCAGCAGTTCAGCCACCCGATTGACCGGGTGATCCGCGATGCGGCCGATGACATGGCGCAAGTAGGCTTCGGGGTCCAGGCCGTTGAGCTTGGCGCTGCCAATCAGGCTGTAGATGGAGGCCGCGCGCTCGCCGCCGGCGTCCGATCCCGCGAAGAGGAAATTCTTACGGCCCAGGGCGACCGTGCGCAGGGCGCGTTCAGCGGCGTTGTTGTCGATCTCGATTTGGCCGTCGGTGGTGTAGCGCACGAGCGCCTCCCAGCGGGCGAGCGCATAGCGGATCGCCTCGGCCAGCGCCGATTTCTGCGACAGATTTCGAAGTGCTTCATCGAGCCAGGCTCGCAGCTCGGTGAGCAGCGGGCCCGCTCGGGCCTGACGCTGGGCCCGACGTTGTTCGGGCGGCTTGCCCCGGATGTCCGCTTCGATCGCGTACAGCGCGCCGATCTGCTTGAGGGCCTCGGCCGCCAGCGGCGAGGCCTGTGCCTTGTGCAGGTCGTAGAACTTGCGTCGGACGTGCGCCCAGCAGGCTGCCTCCTGGATCGTGCCGTCCGCGTAGAGCGGCGCAAAGCCGGCAAAGGCATCCGCCTGCAGGACACCCTTGAAGTCCTGGAGGTGAGTCTGAGGATGCTCGCCACGGCGATTGGGCGAGTACGCGAACCAGACCGCCGGCGCCGCCGCATCGGCATTGGCGCGGTCGTCGCGCACGTAGGTCCACAGCCGCCCGGTCTTGGTCTGTCCCTCGCCTGGTGCAAGTACCGGAATCGGCGTGTCGTCGGCATGTAGCTTGGAGGCCGCCAGCACATAGTCTCGAAGCACATTCACGAGCGGGCGCAGCAACGCATTGCACTGCCCGACCCAGTCGGCCAGGGTCGAGCGTTCGATCTCCACCCCTTCGCGCGCGTAGATGTCGCTCTGGCGGTACAGCGGCAGATGATCGCAATACTTCGCCACCAGCACATGGGCCAGCAGCCCGGCACCGGCCAGGCCGCGCGCGATCGGTCGTGACGGCGCGGGCGCCTGCACGATGGTGTCGCACTTCGTGCAGGCGAACTTGGGGCGCACGTGGCGGATCACCCGGAAGCTCGCGGGCACGTACTCGAGGACTTCGCTGACCGTCTCGCCCAGCTTCTTCACCACACCGCCGCAACTCGGGCAGTGGCATTGCGCGGGCACGTATTCCTGGGTCTCGCGCGGCAAGTGCTCGGGCAACGGCTTGCGGGGTTCGGGCTTCTTGCGCTCGGTGCCGGGCTCGTCATCGACTGGCGCCTCGCCGCGTTCAGCACGCAAGGTCTCGAGTTCCTCGAGCGAGAGCTCGAGTTGGCCGAGCATCTCGTTCATCTGCTCGGAGCGGCGGCCGAACTGCATCCGGCGCAGCTTGGCGATGACGAGCTTCAGGTGGGAGATCTCGGCGGCCTGCTCGCTGACCTTCACCCGCAGGGCGGCAACTTCGTCAGGGGCGGGAGCGGTGGCGCAGGGCATGGCGTCATTATACCGACTAGATGTCGGCAAATGACGCCAAAGAACATCTATCGGCGGCTAAGCCGCGCGATTGGGCGCCGTTCGTACAGGCCTTCGCCAGTCGATGCCCTCGAGCAGCATCGACAGTTGCGCCGCCGTCAGCGACACCGCGCCGTCGCTTGCCTGCGGCCAGACGAACTTGCCGGCTTCGAGCCGTTTGGCCAGCAGGCACAGCCCGTCGCCGTCCCACCACAGCAGCTTCACCCGATCGCCGCGACGCCCCCGGAATACGAAGATCTGACCCGAGAACGGATTAGCCTGAAGTTGAGTCTGCACCAGCGCGGCCAGACCGTCGAAACCGCGCCGCATGTCGGTGACGCCGCAGGCCAGCCAGATACGGGTGCCCGCAGCCGGGCCGATCACCGCGCCAGGCTCGCCAGCACGCAATTGAGCACAGCCCGGTCCACAGCGCCGTGCACCCGAACCCGCGCGCCGGGCAACTCGATCTCGATCCGGCCTGCGGGCGCAGCGACGGCTGCTGCGTGGCATTCAGCCTCGGCCGCCGCCGCACGCTCTTCATGCAGCTCTACCGGTAACCACCTCATCGCCGGCGCCACCGACGGCTTCGCTTGCGACTTCGCTATCCATTTGCGCACGAGGTTCGCATTGACCCCGTGGGCCAGGGCGACCGCCGCCACCGAAGCCCCGGGCGCCTGGCAAGCCGCGACAATCGCTTGTTTGAGCTCGGGCGAGCGCCGAATGTACGGCCCGCGCCTGACCGTTCCCGACTCCTTCGCAATCCCCATGGTGTCCACCCTCAAAAATGGTGGACACCTTCGCCGTTCAAGATGCCGCGCTCAAGACGGTGCTGGGATGACGCTTACCCTTGTCTGGCTCGGCAGGAACGACGTTGCGGTAAAGGTTGGGAAACGCCGGCAGCCCATGGCTACTGTCGGGGGTGCGCACGAAGCGCCGACGAGGTTTGACGCCGAGACCGTTGGCCCGTATTACAGGTGCTACGCGCTTGTGATTGACCACGAGACCGCGCCGGCGTAACGCTAGCGTGACACGCCGGTAGCCGTAGCCTGGGAACGTGTCCTGAATATCGCCAATCATCTCGACGAGGTGTTCGTCGGACAGGCCCTAGGCCTTCGCGGCCGATCGGTAGTAATGGGTACTGCGTGGCAACTTGATCACTGCACACCCCCGCCGGATGGAGCAGCCGGTGGGCCGGTGACGATCGATGATTTC
>JBFGZP010000407.1:0-2734 GCA_041586695.1 Thauera sp. | reverse complement strand
GCGCCGCTGGTCACGCTGGGCTGCATCATGCTGCGCAAGTGCCACTGCAACACCTGCTCGGTGGGCGTCGCGACCCAGGATCCGCGCCTGCGCAAGCACTTCGGCGGCAAGCCCGAATACATCATCAACTACCTGCGCTTCCTCGCCCGCGAGGTGCGCGAGCTGATGGCGATTCTGGGTTTTCGCACGGTCGACGAGATGGTCGGCCGCGTCGATTGCCTCAGGCAGCGCAGCGTCGCGCATCCGCGCGGGCTGCAGCCCGATCTGTCGCGCCTGCTGCATCGCCCCGCGTCGTCGGACAGCCCACGGCGCACGCGTGCGCAGGAACACGGGCTGGAAGATGCGGTGGACCATGCGCTCGTGCGCGAGGCCCGGCCTGCACTGGAGCACGGCACGCCGGTCGCGCTCAGCCTCGCCCTGCGAAATCGCGATCGTGCCGTGGGAACGCTGCTGAGCGGGGTGGTGGCCAGCCGATGCGGGCCGTCCGGCCTCGCCGCCGACACCATCTCGGTGCGCTGCAGCGGCTCCGCGGGGCAGAGCTTCGGAGCCTTTCTCGCCCCCGGCATCAGCCTGCATCTCGTGGGCGACGCCAACGATTACGTCGGCAAGGGCCTGTCGGGGGGGCGCATCAGCATTGCCACGCCGGCCGCAGCGGGCTTCGTCGCAGCGGCGAACATGATCATCGGCAACGTCGCGCTGTATGGCGCGAGCGCCGGCGAAGCCTACTTCAACGGCCTCGCGGGGGAGCGTTTCGGCGTGCGCAATTCGGGCGCGCTGGCGGTGGTGGAAGGAGTCGGCGACCACGGCTGCGAGTACATGACCGGTGGCGTGGTGCTGGTGCTCGGGCCGACCGGGCGCAACTTCGGCGCCGGCATGAGCGGCGGCGAGGCCTACCTGCTCGACGAAGGCGGCGACTTCCGCGCGCGCCTCAATGCCGAGATGGTCGAACTCGAGCCGGTGCTTGCGGATCGGGACGAGCGTCTGGTCCTGCGCCTGCTCGAGAACCACTGCGCCCGCACCGGCAGTGCGCGTGCGAGGCAGCTGCTCGAAGGGTGGGAGCACTACCGTCCGCGCTTCGTCAAGATCATGCCCCGGGCCTACGCCGCAGTGGTCGAGCGCGCCCTGCGCGAGGGGCGGGATGTCCGCCCGGCACCGCCGCCCCGCGCCGTCGCCGCCGTGGCGCCCTGAGCCCGCGAGCCGGAATCCGCGCCATGAGCGAAAGACACCCCGACGGCTTCCTCCGCCATCCGCGCATCCCGGTCGCCCACCGCGATCCTCGCGAGCGCGTCGGCGACTATCGTGAAATCTACGCCCCGGTGTGGGACGAGGCCGGGTTGCGCCACCAGGGCGAGCGCTGCATGGATTGCGGCGTGCCCACCTGCATGGGCGGCTGCCCGATCGGCAACCTGGTTCCCGACTGGAACGATCTGGTGCACCGCGGCCAGTGGCGGCAGGCGCTAGAGCGCCTCCACGCCACCAACAACTTCCCCGAATTCACCGGCTACACCTGCCCGGCGCCGTGCGAATCCGCATGCGTGCTGGCGCGCAACCACGACCCGGTGACGATCAAGAACATCGAGCGCGCCATCATAGACATGGGCTGGGAACAGGGCTGGATCGTCCCCGAGCCGCCGGGGCGGCGCAGCGGCCGGTGTGTCGCGGTGGTCGGCAGCGGTCCGGCGGGGCTCGCCTGCGCCCAGCAGCTGAATCGCGCCGGCCACGCGGTGACCGTGTTCGAGCGCGACGACGCCATCGGCGGACTGATGGTGTATGGCATTCCCGATTTCAAGTTCGCCAAGCATCGGGTGGCGCGGCGCGTGGCGCAGCTGGCAGGGGAGGGGGTGTCGTTCCGCACCGCTGTCGACATCGGCCGCGAGCTGCCGCTGGCACAACTGCGCCGCGACTTCGACGCGGTGTGCCTGGCCATCGGTGCCCGGGCGCCGCGCGAAGTGCCCGTTCCGGGCCGCGAGCTCGGCGGCGTCCACCTCGCGATGGACTACCTGACGGCGGAGAACCGGCGCCAGGCGGGGCGAGAGTCGCCGTGCGCCATCGACGCCCGGGACAGGCACGTGGTGGTGCTGGGCGGCGGCGACACCGGCGCCGACTGCGTCGCCACCGCCCATCGCCAGGGCGCCCGCCGGGTGGTGCAGATCAGCATCAACCCGCGTCGCCCCGATGAACGGCCGCCCGACAACCCCTGGCCGCAGAATCCGCGCACCCACCGCCCCAGCTACGCCATCGACGAGGGTGGCAGCGAGGAGTTCAGTCTCGACAGCGCGCAGTTCATCGACCTCGACGGCGACGGTCGCGTGGACGAGATCAGGCTCGAGCGCGCGCACTGGAGCTACGACGCGCATGGCCGCCGGCAGGAGAAGACCGTCGTCGACGCCGATGTGCGCCTGCCTGCCCAGCTCGTGCTGATCGCGATCGGCTTTGCCGGCGCGCGGCTCGACGGCCTCGACCGGGAAGGCCTCGCCACCACCCGCCGCGGCACGATCCGGGTCGCCGACGACATGATGACCAGCCTGCCCGGCGTATTCGCCGCCGGCGACGCCAGCCGCGGCCAGTCGATCGTGGTGTGGGCGATCGGCGAGGGCCGCGACGCCGCTCGCCAGATCGATCTCTACCTGATGGGCAGCAGCCGCCTCCCACCCAGCCTGCGCACCGCCAATCCGCCGCTGGGAGCCTGATCGACCATGCCGGGCGCACGCGGTCGCGACGAAGTTCATCCGGT
>JBFGZP010000406.1:0-2744 GCA_041586695.1 Thauera sp. | reverse complement strand
GGGATCGGGCGGTCGCGACGACGTGGATGCGTTCAAGTCACGGGATCCAGCCCACTAGCGACGGTTTTCGCCGTCTCGCAATGGCGCAGCCGCGTCGGCCAGATTGCCATCGTCGAGCTGTCGAATCGCCTGCTCGCCGCGTTTGGCCAGGCTTGCAAGGCGGTCGATCTGGGCGTCGAGTTTGGGAAGGGCGTCCTGGCGGTAATGCGACAAGTCGTCGATCGCGCCGATCACGTCGGCGAAGGCCTGCTCGAGGCGGTCCATGTCGAGGGTGGCGGAGGCTGCGCGGGTCTGGATTTCGACGCCCTGGGTGCGCAGGGCTTGCGCAGTGCCGGCGATGAGGGAGGAGGTGGTTTCGTTGAGCGCGGCGACGCGGTCGAGGACGAGGCGCTGGTTGGCGAGGCCGAGGGCGACGGTGACCGCGACGTTGAGCGCGGAGACGGTGACGTTGATGGCGCGGTCGACGCCGCGCACCAGTTCGCGATTGTTGCGGATGACCACTTCGAGCGCGAGCACGCCTTGTTGGCTGACCGCGACTTGCTGTTGCAGGTCGACGACGCGCTGGCGCAAGGGGAACAATAGCTCTTCTTCGACAAAGGCGCGCCGGGCGGTGTCGAGGTCGGGCGCGACGGCCTGGGTGGCGAGGCGGCGGTCGATCATGCGGCCGAGGTCGACCTGGCGCTGCAGCTGAACGAGGATGTCCCGCAGTGACTGCTGGTCGTCGGCGAGGGTGAGGTTGTCTCGACGCAGCATGTCGGCGCCCGATTCGAGGTCGCGGATGATGGCGTCGAGGGCGTCCTGCGCTTTTTCGTACTTGTGGAAATAGCGCTGCAGCGGCTTGCCGACGCCGGGGATGAAGGCCAGTGCGCGCGCCAGGCCCTCGCCGCCGAGGCGGTGTTTGGCGGGGTCGAGCTCCTGCATCTTGCCGCGCAGCGCGAGCAGCGCCTTGGCGACCGGTCCGCCTTCATCGCCCTGGTGTGCCAGTTTGCGGATCGGCGCTTCGAGCATTTCGCTGCGCCATGCGGCCTGGCGCTGCAGTTCGACACCCATGGCGTCGACCGCCTCGCGCTGACGCTGGAATCCGCCTTTATCGACGGCGAGGGCGTCGCGCACGAAGGCGTCGGCCATTGCCGCCAGTTCAGGGTCTTCGGGCGGTGCGTCGGGCGGCTGCGCTACGGTTTCACGCGCGATCTGTTCGATCGGCGGCAGCGAGAGGCGGGAGGGCGCGTTGCTGGAATTCGGTTTGTCGGGCATTCGCAGTTTCTTTCCGGAAGATCAGGTTTTGCGGCCATATAGACCGGCGCGTTCGGCAAAGCGGCGCAGTTCCTGCAACGCCTGTTCGGTGTTCGAGCCTGCCTGCGTCCGGCCGGTGTCGATGCGCGATACCGCGACCACGACGTCATCGAGCGCGGTCAGTGCCGCTTCGTTGTCGGCGCAGAGTTCGGCCAGCCGGCGTTCGGTCTCGTCGGCCAGCGCCAGTCGGCGGATGAGGGCGTCGCGTTCGGCAGCGTCGATCACCGCGCCTTCGCGGCGCAGGCGGCCGCGCACGAATTCGACATCGATGCCGGCGCTGCCGCGCGCCAGTGACACCATGCCGCCGAGCGTGTCGATGGCGCCGCCGCAGGCCTCGGCAACCAGTCCGCTGGCGCGCTCGTAGGTGACTTCTCGCGCATCGAACTTGTCGGCCAGCACCTCGAGTGCGCGGCTGTATCGAGTGTAGAGGCGGTCTGCCTGGACTGCGAGATCGGGCCGCTTCAACTCGACGAGTTGTCTCTTGGCGTCCCACAGGCCGCGCACGACCGTGTCGGCACCAAAGGGCGCGCGCTGCGGATCGAGCACGGCGAGGTGGCGTTCGCTGCGCTCGCCGGCCTCACGGGCGCGTTCGCGTTCACGCGCGGCGGCACGCTCGCGCTCGGCCCGGTCGGCACGCCAGCGTCGCCAGCGGCGCTCGAGGAAGAGTTCGACCGGCACCGCTGCCAATCCGGCAAACCAGCCGCCGAGGCTGGCGCCGAAACCGCCCCAGAGCGAAGTCATGAACATCAGGCCGCCGATGAACGGCGCGGCGACGCCGTAACGCAGGAAAACCTGCAGGCGATTTGCCACATCGGCCGGCAGGGCGAGCCGGGGATCGAACATGCCGACCATGAACCACGGCATGCAGGAAACCAGGAGGCCGTAGGCCAGGCCCTGCAGAAAATCGAGCATACGATGCGTGTTCCGGTAACAAGGGTCAGACGCGGATGGCGCGTGTCCAATGATAGGCTATCGAATTCGAGCGCGTAACGCGGATGAGCGCCGCGTCATCCGCCCCGCGGTGCCACCTCCCCTGTGCTTGCGGCCGTCGGCCGGTGCGACAGGAGTGGGGCGCTTTTCGACCGCGCCATGATTCAAAGGTGCAATGTCATTCGGTGGGCGCATCCCGTGTCTTCTCCGCCCGGCCAGTGACGGCCTTGCGGAAGAGGCAGTAGATATACATCTGTTCGATCCCGCCGGGTGTGACATGCAACTTCTTGTGGTGGCGCAGCAATTCGAAATCGCCACCGAGCGCAGCCGCCAACTGTGCGTGGCCATACCGCTGCACCGGCAGGCCGCTGCACGCAGGCGGCGCCTCCTCGGCGAATGCGCCGATGATCAGGTGGCCACCGGGCTTGATTGCCTGCACAGCCTGTTGGCGATATTGGCGCTGCGATTCGGGCGCGGTCAGGAAGTGGAAGACGGCCCTGTCGTGCCATAGGTCGTAATGG
>JBFGZP010000405.1:0-2770 GCA_041586695.1 Thauera sp. | reverse complement strand
GGGCGGGGCAGGGGGCGGATGAGACGCGTCGTTCGCTTCCAGTTGTCGATCCAGTCGATCGCTCGCAGCTTCGATCCGGTTCCCCACGTATAGCTCAGCGCCCCACCCTCGGGCAGATGGTGGCGGACGAGCCGGTCGGCGTGGTCGTATTCGAAGCGATCGGTGTAGCTCAATGGCGCCATCGCGCCGCCGTCGGGGGAAGGGCGTTCGATCGTGCGCTTGCTCATGCGCCCGAGTCGGTCGTAGGCGCGAGTCTCGATCTCGTTCGGATGGGCGATTCGAACCAGGTGGGCGGCGTGGTAGGCCAGCGTCGTCGTGACCGGTGCCTGGCCGGGTTTGACGACCGCGTGAGCGACGACCCTGCCAGCCGCGTCACGTTGCCAGCGCCAGCGCCATCCGTCGGCAAAGCGTTGCTCGACGAGGTGGCCGGCAGGGTCGTAGTCGAAGGTCTCGTGGCCGGTCGCGTCCGTATGCAGTGCGCGCAGCTGGCCGAAGTCGTCGAACCAGCGCCGAAGCCCCGGCCAGGCGTCGCCCGGGTCGTGAGCGAGCGCGGCCGATCTTCCCGTGGCGCTCGTCGGCCCGGCGCGCCCGTCGGCCCGCGTGGGTCTCTGCATCGGATACGCGCCCGAAGCGTCCAGCCACCAGCCCCGCCCGAGATTGGAGACCATGGCGCCGAGTCCGCCCGGACCGTCGTGGCCGAAGACACGGATCTCGCCGTCGGGAAGTTCGATGCGCGTCGGCCTGCCCTGAGCGTCGCGGCGGACACTGACCACCGCATCGCCGCGCCGCCAGCGCAAGGGCTGGGCGTGGGCGTCGAGTTCGGTCCTGATCTCCACGCCGTCGATCGGCGTCGTGCCGACGATGCGACCTGCCTGGTCGCGGTCGAAGGCTTCGCGTAGCGCCATCGGATGGCTGATGCTGGCGACGTAGCTGCCGGATGGGTCATAAGTGAAGCGCGTGATATCCGAATCGGCGGGCGAAGCCGACGAGCCATTCGGCAACGGCCCGTCGATGGCGACGAGCACGCTGCGGCCATTCACGCGTTCGTAGCTCAGGTGGGTGGTGCGCGATATGCGGGGCGCCTGTGCAAGCCCGGGGATGAGCGCGCCGTCGGCACCGACCGGACTGAACCCGGCCTCGTCGATGCGAACTGGCTGGCCCGCGTCGTTGTAGCGGATTCGGATGCGGTGCTCGCCCCCCGGGACGACACTCGGGCGCGCAATCAGCGTCGGCCTTGCATCTGCGTGCTCGTATTCGAAACGCTGGACGAGGCGGGCCGGTCCTGGCTTGCCATCGACATGATCGAGTAGGTCGACGCGGATGATTCGCCCTTTCGCATCGCGCGCCAGACGCTGCGTCCGCAGGGCTTTGCCGGCAGCGTCGAGCACACTGGTTTCGACCAATCGTCCGGCCTCATCGTAGCGATGGCGGACGTTCGCCGGTCCGCAACTTGCGCAGCCCGCGCCGCGCGCTTCGAGCAGTCGGTATTCACCGGCGATGATGCCATGGGAGTACGTGGTCGTCTGACCGCGACCATTGGTGAGTTCGGTGGTGCCCGGGGCCTCGCGCTCAGGGCGCCTGAGGTAGCGCAGGCGCACGTCTTCGATGGGGGCCGAAGGCGTGCCTCGGATCGAGCGCACGGCGCGCCCGCGCTCATCGTAAGCATAGGCTGCGATGCGCGTATCCATCGCCACCCCGTCGCTTCCCCTGCCGCGGACGCTGATACCGGTGAGCAAGGTCGGATGGCGCGCGTCTTCGTAGTGGTAGCGGCGTTCCACTCCGTTCTCTGTGGCGCCGGGCAGATGGACGGCTACGAGGTTGGCGACTCGGGCGGGCGCGGCCTCCGTGCCCTCGTTTGCATCGGCGCTGCCATATCGATAAGCCACGCGGCCGAGCGGGCCATCGATGTGCTGTACGCCGGCAAACTGGCCGCCCACGCTGGCGGTGTCCCGCGGCAGATAGTGGAAGATCAGGCTGCGGCCCTGGGGATCGGTGACGCGGATGAGCGCGCCGGCCGGATCGTACTGCAGGCCGACGAACTCGCCGGTGGGGGCGAGGATCTGCATCAGGCGACCGCGCGCGTCGAAACGCAGTTGTCGTCCGTCGGGCCAGGTCCACACATAGCGTGAGGCCGGCCCGGCGTTCTCGATCGCGAGCGTGCCGTGCGCAGCGTTGCTTGTGGCACACAGGTCGGGCCGACGCGGATCGCGCTCGAAAATGATCCGGCTGCCGTCGGCCTGGACAAGCTGCAGCTTGCGCGCGGTGACGTGCAAGAAGGTTTCGTAGCTCAGCCTCCAGCCGCGGCCGAGGATGCCGCTGCGGCTGTGCTGACGGCTGTAGGCACTGTTGTAGTGGCGCACGATCTCGAGCCCGAGTACGCCGGGGAGCGGGGGCATGTCGACCTCGCGCTGGTACTTGTTGCCGGTGATGAGGTTGATCGGGTTGCCCGCGCCGATATTCACCCCGGCGCCGCTGCCGCCGCCCAGTGTGGCCGGGCCGCTGCCGGCGTCGCAGGTCGAGCCGCCCGGAGCGGGCGAGCACATCATCGGCGCGGGGGTATCGGCGCCGGCATCCGGCAGGAGCGAGTCCGCCTGCACCAGGGATGAGGGCCACATGGCACACATTGCAGAGGCGATCACGAGCCACCGCAGCACGCCGCCGAGTCGCACGCGGAGGCGAACCCGCATGGCGGGATTCCTGGAATGATGCCCGGGCGCGACGCCCGCCGGTGTCTGCGAGGTGGTGGCTCGAGCGGGCATCAGCAGATCGG